>JAEEGW010000050.1 GCA_016280525.1 Clostridiales bacterium | reverse complement strand
ATAAATTAAATATAGAAAATCAAAAAGATACATTTCATAACTTGACAAATACGAATTTTTGTATATAATTGTGGTATAGTGCGTTCAGTATATGCTGCCGATACGCATAAAAATATTGATACGGTGATTTGGTTTAATGAGAAAATTTGTCCCGCGCGAATTTGAGCCTCTTTCCTCTCTGAAAGAGCTTGTATATAACGGCGCCGAGAAATTCGGCGATAAGCCCTTATACTATTATATCGAAAACAAAGAGAAAAAGACTTATACGTATATTGACCACAAAAACACGGTTAACGCTTTCGGCACCGCTTTGTTCGATCTCGGACTTAACGGCAAAACGGTCTCTTTATGCTGCGACCAGCATCCGTACTGGATATCTTCCTTTATATCCGTGATCGCGGCCGGCGGCGTTATCGTTCCGCTTGACAAAGAGCTTTTGGCTGATCAGCTTGCCGGGTTTATTGATTTTACGGAATCTGAAGCCGTTATACTTTCGGTAAGAGAGCTAAAGATGCTGTCCGAGAAGCTCAAAGAAAACGGCAGGATAAAGCATATAATCATAATCGGTCCGATAGACGACAGCGACAAGGAGCTTGACAGCCGTATAGTAACCTACGAGGAGCTTATCGCGGCCGGCGCTTCGCTTATACAGCAAGGCGACAGAAGGTTTTTAGACGCTAAAAGAGACGTCAAATCTTTGGCGTGTATCCTCTTCACTTCCGGTACGACGGGTACGAGCAAAGGCGTTATGCTCAACGAATACAATATTCTGTTTTCGATCGTTCAGTGCGCTAAAATGGTAACGAACGACGCATCCGACGTTTTCGTTTCCGTTCTGCCTATACATCATACGTTTTCTCTCATAACGAACCACCTTGCGATGTCGTTTATCGGCGCAAACGCTTTCATGAACGATTCGCTGAAACATACGTTTAAAAACATAACCGAAGTTAAGCCGACCTGCCTCATCCTCGTTCCGCTGTTTCTTGAAACGATGGATAAAAAGATATGGGAAGGCATACGTAAACAGGGCAAGGAAAAACAGGTAAGAAATCTTATGAAAATGTCGAACGCCATGCGTAAGACCGGCATCGATATGAGAACTATTCTGTTTGCCAAGATTTTAAACAGCTTCGGCGGAAATCTGAAGAACATCATCGTAGGCGGCGCGCCGTTAGACCCCGAGATACTGCGTGATTTTGACGCTTTCGGCATCACGGTAGTCGAAGGCTACGGCATAACAGAATGCTGCCCGCTTATATCGGTAAACCCGTTCAAATGGCGTAAATTCGGCTCTGCCGGTCTTGTTGCGATCGGACTTGAAGCGCGTATAGCGGATCCGACGGACACAGGTGAAGGCGAGATACAGGTCCGAGGCGGAAACGTATTTATGGGCTATTACAAAAACGAAGAAGCTACGAAAGAAGCTTTTACGTCAGACGGCTGGTTCAAGACCGGCGACATAGGATATATCGACAAAGATAATTTCGTATATATCACGGGCAGAAAGAAAAACGTTATTATAGCGTCAAACGGCAAAAACGTATATCCCGAAGAGCTTGAAGAATATTTGAGCAAATGCGATATTATAAAAGAAGCCGCAGTCATAGGCAGAAAGACCGATTCGGGAACGGTAATAACCGCGCTTATATACCCGGACAAAGACGTCTGCGGCAGTATGGATGAAAAAGAACTTTACGAGAAAATTTTCTCTGAAATAAACTTGTTGAATAAAGGTCTGCCGACTTTCAAACACATTACGGCAATCGAGATACGCGACAGTGAGTTTGAAAAAACGACGACCAGAAAGATCAAGCGTTTTCTCTTAAAGTAAAAATATGGAGGTATTATATGTACGAAGAATTCAGACAGCTTTTGATCGATAAGCTTGAGATCGATCCGGATCTGATCAAGCCCGATGCGCAGCTTGCAAACGATCTCGGTATCAATTCACTTGAGCTTGCAGACCTTGTTCTCTACTGCGAGGACAAATACGATATTGAAATTGACGACGACGCTTTGCAGAGTTTCATTACCGTAAACGACGTTGTTGAATATCTTTCCGGGATCATACCGGAACAAAAATGATTTTTTCAAAATTTAAAAAAGGAGGACGTTTAATGAAAAAATCACTCATTTTCTTGCTTTGCGCTCTGTTCGTGGTTTCCGCATTTGCGTCATGCGCCGGCAATCCCGCCGATACCGGAAAAGTTAACGACGATACGACCGCTGCGGTGACCGAAACAGAGACCGAGCCGGAAGAAACGGAAGATCAGAACTACGTTATGGATCCGGACACGATAGCAAAAGCATCTCAGTTCAAGGGTCAGACACTCACCATTCTCGCTAACAGCGGTTTCTGGCCGGCGGACGACCTTTGGAGAGAAGAAGACTCCGAGGATCCCGTGGATTCCGCTATCTACAACAGAAACCTGGCGGTCGAATCCAAATACGGCATAAAGATCGATATCGTTGAAGACACTGATGTCAAAACAACGATAAAGAACGCTTTCAAATCCGGTATTTCGGATTATGACGTTGCTGCATTCTGCGCATTCGAAGCTTGCCCGCTTGCTTCCGAGAACATTTTCCAGGACCTTACTCAGATCGATAACCTCGATTTAAGCAAACATTACTGGGACCAGGGCTTGTTTGAAGGTCTTTCCATAGACAACAAACTGTTCTACATAACCGGTGATATTTCCACTAAGGCTAACGCAGGTACGTTCCTTATGATGTTCAATAAGAAACTTGCCGCAGACTTTGACTTAGATGATCTTTATCAGGTAGTACGCGACGGCAAATGGACGCTCGACTACCTCAACAATTTACTTAAAGAACACGGATATCAGGACTTTAACGGCGACTCCAAAGTCGGTGTTGAAGACGTTTACGGTATGGGTATCCAGATAGAAGCTTACCTCGCTTTCTATTTCGGTGCCGGCGGACGTATGGTATTGAAAGATAGCGATCAGATGCCTTATCTCGAACTGAATAACGAAAAGAACATCTCCATTATCGACAAGATCTATACTATTACACAGACCGATAACATGACGATAGACGCTCACGACCACTTGAACGAACCGCCGTACTCCTCCGGAGAAGGCTTTGCTTCGACCGTGGCGTTCAAAGAAAACCGTTGCCTGTTCTACCTCTCCAACGCCGCCAACATACTCGGCTTAAGAGAGATGGACGCTGACTTCGGCGTGCTCCCCACTCCGAAATTGGACGAAAACCAAAAAGACTATTATTCATACGTTTATCACGGCGTTTCGCTGTTCGTGATACCCGTTATGAACAAGCGTACCGAATTCACGGGCTTCGCTCTTGAAGCTCTTGCGGCAGAATCCTACAAGACCGTAACTCCCGCTTACTATGAGCAGACGCTGAAGCGTAAATCTCAGCGTGACGCGGATTCCTGGGATATGCTTGACATCGTCTTCAGAAACAGACTTTGGGACCTCGGTTACTATGCTAGCTGGGGCGGAATCGACAATTCCTTCATCCAGCAGATAAAGAAAGGCACAGGATCTTTCTCAAAGTGGTATAAGAGTGCATCTAAATCATGCCAGAAAGCTATTAATAAATATATAGACGCTTATAAGAAATCCGCGGAATAATTAATCAACGTTACAAAACCGGGTGCAGTTAAAGGCACCCGGCTTTTGTATTGTAATTACGCCATTTTATCAGCCATCTGACCGCCGCCTAAAAGATGAAAATGCAGATGACGTACGCTCTGGCAGGCGTCCGGTCCGCAGTTGGTGATAACGCGGAAACCGTTTGTCAAACCTTCATTTTTTGCTATAGTGGGAATTACCTCAAATATATGCGCGACAACAGCGCTGTTTTCCGCGGTTATATCAGCCGCGGAAGCTATATGCTGTTTCGGTACGATAAGTATATGCGTGGGCGCCTGCGGATTTATATCGCGGAAAGCGAATACAAGCTCGTCTTCATACACTTTATTTGAGGGAATATCACCGTTTATGATCCTGCAAAACAGACAGTCAGTCATTATTCTTTGTCCTTTAAAGAGTCTCTGATCTCACGGAGAAGCAGAACTTCTTCGCTGGGTT
>JAEEGW010000332.1 GCA_016280525.1 Clostridiales bacterium | reverse complement strand
TGCGCTTTCCTCGCTTTGCTTCATCTTCCCCCCGACGGGAACCCCCAACGCTCTCCAGTTCGCGTCGGGGAACCCCTTTGAAGGCGCAAAGCTCGTCTACCCCCCTGTCCCCTCCCGGGAACCCCCAACGCTCTCCAGTTCGCGTCGGGGAACCCCGGTCCCACAATTTCTAAACGAGATTGAGGGGGCAACGCATATCTCGTAGGGGCGACCACTGGTCGCCCGCCGAGATTTGCACAAAACAAAACCGGCGATCAATGATCGCCCCTACAACGGGTCGTCGAGGCGCCAACCCCTACTACAGCAAAAAGCCCCGATAATATATCGGGGGGAAGGCGGGGGGCAGGGGGCGGAAAAAGGGGGGTGGGGAGCCCCAAATGCGCGAAGCGCACAGATTGTCGGCTCTGCCGACACCTTTCACATGATTGGAATTCATAACAGCCGGCTGTCATGCTAAAACAGCCGGCTGAAGTGATTATTTTAAATTTTTATCAGCGCCGCGCCGAGAGCCGGGACGGTCGTCCTTTTCCCGCCAAATCCGACGTCAGCTTCATTTTCCGACGGGTTTACGGCGACGATCGCGCGTTCTCCGTCGCCCGATTGCCACGCGGTGCAGACGACGGACGGCACCGTGATCTCCCCGCCGAAATCTCCGAGCCCGAACGATACGGGCGCGATTTCAAGTTCCGGCAGCGGCAGCATCGTCCCGTCGTACAGATATTTTTTCGCTTTTTCTTTATAAAAGTCCGTAAGGTTGCCGATGAAAGTCAGTACTGTTTCCGTATCCGGCCCGTGCGAAAAGTCGCGGATGCCCCAGTTTGACATTATACCGCCGCCGGGGTTCAGTACTACCGTCATGCAGTCGCCGCACGCAAACGAATACGCGAGCCTGTAGTCGTACGCCGCGGTCGTCTCCTCAAGCGGACAGCAGACCTGATTTCCCATGAAATTGCGGATATATCCGTGATATAAGAACTGGTAGAGCGGCACGGGTGTGCCGATGCAGTAATTCAGCTCAAAACGGTTGTCGTTGAATAAAAGGTTGCCGAGAAACGGCTCCGCGGCGGCCGATTCGCAGCCGAGGATCATTTTCCCGGCTTTTTCGTTCCAAATTGACAAAAGTCCGCGCATGTTTTCGGTCATCCATTTGCCCGGAGCGGGCGGATGTCCGTGGTCTCTTCCGTAACAGAGATACTGTCCTCCGCCGTGATTCTGGTCGAGTATCTGCGCGTAGTCGACGCCGCTTTCAAACAGCGGCGCGTACGCCTCGTCAAGGATCTTTTTGCTTATTTCAGATGCCGGACACATATCGTATCCGCTCCTCTGTCCCGGGCAGATATTGCTCAGCTTCACTTTGCCGTCGGGTCCGGCGCACATCGCTTTTATAAGCCCGCGGCGCTCGAATTCGTCCGTCTTGTCGTAGTTGTCTACAAGATTGCTTTTTAACGTATATCCGAAGCCGGAGCAGTACACGCCGGCGAGCATCCCTCTTTCGTGCAGAGCCGAAACGAAATCCGAAAACAGCTCTTCCCCTCCGAACGGCGGCCAGACGTACGGCGGCGCCCACGGCGCGGTCCCTTCCCAGTGCATCAGAAGCACGAGGATCGCAGCACCGGTCTTCTTTGCTATCTTATCGAGCACAGGCAGCGCCCGGTCGTACGGGAACAGAGCGTTCGGCTCCATTTTGTCCATATCGTGCACGCCGCGCACCGGATACGACACCACCAGGGGCGAGCTTTGATACCACCCCGGCAGTCTTTCGTTTTCGCTTATCCTGTACACGTTATCCGGCTTGTTTTGCTCGAAAAACCGCTTGTATAAAAGCGCTGCGCTCTCCCAGCCGGCGCCGCATGACGCCCAGACGACGGGAAAACCGGGCTCATAATCCTCACCGAAGCCTTTGCCGGAATATATCCGGAAACGCAGCTCAACGAAGTTGTCCGAGTCAAAATAGTCGACGCCTTTCAGACCTCTGTCCGGATCGTGCGCGCCGAAATACAGTCCCGTATCCTCCCAGAGATACGCGAGCATCTGCGAGCAGATCATATTCGGGAACATCGCATAGCAGCCGTATGACGGATACGCGGCGGGCAGATGCGCGAAATACGAACGCTCACGTTTTGACGTGTCGGAGACGAGGACGCCCTCGTTATACGGGAACAGTATTTTTCCGCCGCCCGCGCGCGGATCGTCGCCGATGAGTTTCGGCAGCGCTGCGGAGCCGAATTCGACCCATTCAACGAACCGGTCTTCCGGTACGCCGCGCACGCAAAGCGTCCACGATGCGCCGCCGTCCCGGTCCTCTACTGAAACGGCTACCGTAAGCCCGGCTGGCGCAAGCTCCCGCGGAAAACCGCCGTATACGGCTCCGTTCTCTTCCGCGTCGCAGAGTGAAGCGTCAAACGACGTGAAAACGTACGGCATCCCCGCGACGTCGCGCATACAAACACGGAACAGCGGGACCTGACCGGAAGACCGCTCTTTTCCTCCGGCTGCGATCCGTTTTACGCACCCCGCGCCGAAGTCGACCGATATCTCAAAGCCGTCGAAGACGAGTCGGCTGACCCCGTTCTTTTCATTTTCTGAATACTGCATATTACCAGCTCCTTTCGTTTCCGTGAAGCCAGTATAACATAAAGCCGGAAGAATGTCAACCGTATAACTGCGACGGTGAAGAAAAAATGCAAAAAAAACAGACAAATTATGGTTCTTTAAAAATGAAAAATCAGATTCCTTCCGCTATATTGTGCAGGGGCGCACCGAAAGCCTTCTTTAGCCGGAGAAGGCAATCAGCAAAAAAGAGCTGTTTAGCTGCCTCGATTTATGTCGAGGTTTTTAAACAGCCCCTTTTTATTATTTTCGTATGATCGACGCTTTGTTTATTCGGCGGTCTCCATATACATCTGAGGTTCCGGGCCGATCTCTATACCGAGGTAGACGCCGTTACAGTGGTATGATACCCGAAGGAATCTTTCGTCGTATCTGAGCTGATAATTGCCTGATGACGCGTAGCCGTCCATAGCCGCAATCTGCTCCTCTGTGTATCCCAATGCGTTCAGCACCTGCTCCGGGCTCATATCGAGCGTTATGCCGAACGGCAGAGCGAAATTCGTGCCGGGATGCAGGATCATTCTCACTTCTGTTGTGATATGCGTATCTTTTTTTGAAAAATACAGGAAATCACAGGATTCCGTTTCGTATCTTACAAACGTACCGTCGTCCTCATGGTTTATCTGATCGGGCGCCCCCGCGAGTATCGCGGGTTTGAGACTCTTTTCCTCGATCGCCATATTGAGCAGATCTTCCTCGTTCATACCGTACTGCATCCGCTGTGAAAGCCAGTCGTTAAGCTCCTCGACCTGCGCGCTGTGATCTATCGCCTGCGGCGCGCCGGCATTTTTGACCTTTATAACGTATCCGGTCTGGTGTGCGTTTTCTTTTTCTTCTCCTTCGATTACGGCAGATACGTAAAATTCATCCCACGGCAGCGACCTGAGCCATTCCGTAACATCTTTTGTGTCACCGTCAAATCTTTCATATTTTGCCCACGTATCGGCAGTCTGAAAAGCTATGATACAACCGATCTTCTGCCCGGCTTTTAATTCAAACGTCAACCCTTTTTCAAGCGAAAGCTCAGGTACTTTATAATACGGCAGATTTACGCGGGTAAAACAGGTGCTGCTTATATTCGAATAATCCGAACAATAGAATTTTTCAGCACGCGGTGCGAATTCGTTTTTGCCGTCGCTGACCTTCAGCTTTGCCGCGCCGTCGCCGTTGTCCGTATACGGATAACAGTCGGGCTCGCCGCCTGATACGGCGTAAATATAAGATATGTAACGCTCGCTGCCGTCTTTCTTTTTGAATATCGTTTCAATATATTCAACGTTTGACTCTTTCGGATCACTGAACAGACTTTTTGCGTCGGAAACAAATCCCCACGGGCTGTTATATATAAGCGTTCCGCCGTTTAAGTAATTAAAATGTGTTTCGTAGTGTTCAACGGCGCTGTTGTCGTATGAACAGAATAGAGCGCCGTATTCGCCCAAACCGTAAAGATTAAGCACTGGAACCGTGTCCGGTACGGGATTATACGTTACGTTTACTCTGTCTCTTTCATTCAGGCTCCATTCCGAATATTCAAACGGAGCTATTGCAGCTTCACCGGCCGCTAAGATGAATTTCGCGTAACCGGACGGCGTTACGTCCGTCTTCTGCGTTACGTCGTTTGCTTTAAACTTGAGCGTAAACCCGTAATGATATATATTATCATTATTCCAGCTGACAGAGATATTGACCTCTAAATAAGTAACTTTGTAAACGCTTCCGGATACTTTATGCAGGTAATCGGTCAATCCGTCAATATCCTCAAAACCCGCTCTTCCCGCGCTTATGCTTTGTATCGTCCACCGCGTGCGTATTCCGTTTCTTATTTCAAACGGCTCGTCATATTCTATTATCGGCAGGTCGTTTTTATATTCAAACTGATAAGCCTTGTTATCCTCAGATATCTCCGCGCTCATAAGTCCGGGTTTAAATTCAACTCCGTTTATGATAACGTGAAGCCTGCCCGTCGCTTCTTCTTCCGTTTTTGCTTTGAGCTGTTCTCTCTTTATCTCTTCTTCCGTTTTGTTTTCGTTTCTGGATTCTTCCGACAAGCGCGTCGCGTCTATGCCTTCAACAACGTATTTTTCGCCGTTCCATTTTATCGGTTCGGTCGCAAACGGCTTCGGCCACGTCGCCTTATCTTCCGGGTTCCATATATTCGTTTTATCCTCGTAAAAACTGATCTTCAGCTCTTTTGTTTCTTCGTCATACGAAATATCGCCGAATACTCTTAAATTGGATTGTGAATGAAGCCCTTTCGGTCCGACGGATATTACAAGAGTTTCTTCTTTATTCACCGTATCGTAAGCGTAAAGATCGGCGTACGTCCAGCCGTTGCTCGTGAGCGCGTGGCGTTTTACGTAGAAGAACGTAGGATGACCCGTCGGCGTCTTCCCCGCGTACCAGACGTCAGAGCTTTGCTGAAAATCAAACATTATCTCGCCGTTTTCATCCAATATACACGGGGTCAGATATGACATACTGACTTCAACCGGCGCCGCGTCATACAGACAGACGCTGTAACCGAGAGCTTCCGCCGCCTCACATTTTAATTTGCCGAAAATTCTTATGTGCGTAACGTCTGACGGCAATTCGCTCACCTGCGGCACATCGTAATCCGTGTAATCTATATCAAACTTGACAACGTCTTCAAATACGGCGCTTTCCATACTTTTTTCAACGTAGAAATCAACGTAATATATTTTTGCGTTCTCGTCGTCCGGATCGTCCCAGGTCACTTTAAAAGTTACTCTGTACGTACCGCTTTCATGACGGTCGATCAAGCTGCATATCAGCTTCAGATCCATATTGTCAAATATACTGTCATAACTCTGAATCCCGGGAAACCATATATTTGTACTCAATACCGTCCATTCTCTGTCTTTGACGTTGTTTACGATATTCATCCTGCCGCTGTACGCAAACTTAGGCGGCTCGTAATCTATCAAAGCCATCCGATTTTGTTCGCATATAAACGGTTGATATACTTTATCGCCGGACGTAACATAGACTAAACCCTCTCCGTTTTCTTTGCTCGGATCGTATTCAATAGTTTCGACACCGGAGATATCGTCCGCACCTGATCTGTTGTGGTCCGTATCGGAAACGTTTTCTGCTATTTGTTCTCCCTGCGACGTTCCCGGTGCGCCGCCCTGCTCCGCCAGTCTCTTGGCGCCTAAGCGTTCAAGGTATTTGAGCCCGGCAAACGTGCCCGCGCCGACTATGACCATGGCGAGGAGCGCGGCAACGAGCTGTCTGCCCGGAAAATCAAAGCCTCTGCCGCTCTTTTCGCGTTTTACGCGTTTTTCGTTCTTTGAATCTCTGTAAGCGCCGGAATAATCAATACCGGATTCAAGTCTGTTCGCTTTATCAAAAAGCGTGTTTTCTATATCGCTGTAATCTTTGTTTTTACGCATCGCTTTTCCCTCACGTTATACCGGGCAGCTTTCTGAATTTGTCAAGCGCCCTGTAATATTTTGTTTTTACCGTAGATAACGGCAAACCGAGCATTTCGGCAGTCTGATTAAGATCGTAACCGTAGAAAAACCGCAGGATTATTATTTGTCTGCTCTTGCTATCGAGCCGCGCGCTTGAAAGCAGATCGAAGAATTCGACCGAGCCGTCGTCAATACCGTAAGAAAACGAATCTTCAATATCGGACAAGCTTACGAATTCTTTTCCGTGACGGCGCATCTTTTTCGCTTCATTATAAGTGATCTGAAGCAGCCAGCCGTCGAATTTGGTTTTATCACGCAGACTGTCAAGCCTCTCCCATGCGAGCGCGACTGCCGACGCTACGGCGTCACGGGCGTCCTCGGTATTGCGCACTACCGATAACGCGGCTATATACAGCTTTTTCTCGTTCGCCGTTACGGCGGCGGCAAATTCATCTTTTGTCATATTCCGCTCTTTCTTTCGGTTTTCACTAATTAAGATTCACAAGGAGGTGAAAAAGTTTCAAAAATTTTTAAAATGATGCTCGGGAACATATATTTATAAATCTCGGCAGGGGGCTGCGCCTCGACGACCCGATCGTAGGGGAGGGGTCTCATCCTCCGATTCGTAGGGGAGTGTCTCCCCTCCCGAATTAAGAATTCAGAATTAAGAAGCGTTACCCCGTTTGCCTTCTCCTTTGGGAGAAGGTGTCACGAAGTGACGGATGAGGCCCGCGCCCCTCAGATAAACCTGAGGGAGGGGACAGGGGGGTAGACGAGCTTTGCGCTTCCGGGGGAAGATGAAGCAAAGCGAGGAAAGCGCAGCGGTCGAAAGAAATCAAGCACCGTCACGGCAGTGACGCGCCGATTTCTTTGGGCACCGCAAGCGGGGTTCGTCCGCCCCATCATTTGTAAAAATGATGGGACCGGGGTTCCCCGACGGGAACTGGAGAGCGTGGGGGGTTCCCGGGAGGGGACAGGGGGGTATGGGGGGTTCTCGGCGAAGCCG
>JAEEGW010000331.1 GCA_016280525.1 Clostridiales bacterium | reverse complement strand
TCAAAACCGTAGAAGCCCGTTTCAGCGTTCATATCCGTGTTTATGAATATCTGCATCCACGACGTGTCGGGCGTATGAGCGGTGATGTAATTCTCTTCACCGTCGCCGTACGTTTCGGGAACGTCTATGTAGAAATACAGGTATTTCGTATCGTGCGTTACTTTTGCATATCTTAAATCGTTGTTGCCGGATTCGTCTTCTACCTTCACGTTGCCGAAGCAGCGGCCGCGGCGTTTTTCGCAGTCACCGGTCGGGTCGGAATAAGTTACTAAAATGTCGTCCCACTGATCAAACGAACCGTCAAGGTCTATCACTTTTCTTGTATCCTGAACGAGCGTGGGAGCAACGCCTTTGTATCTTCTGATATTGTCGATCAGCTGCATATAATAGTTGTCGAAATATCCGTCTCTCATCGGTTCTATATCGCGGGAGAATTCCATTGAAGCCGTATCAACGAACACGACCTGTCCGGGACGTCCGAGCTGGTTGGGATCCTGCCTCTGCGCGACCCATTCGTTCCAGCCCGTTACGAGTACGTACGGAACGTCGGCTTTTATTGCTCTGTCCCACTGCTCCTGGAAGTTGTAGCCGTAAAGCACGGCGCCTTCCGAATCGTCGTTCTTCTTGTTGTGGAAGCTTCTGCCGCGGTTCGTTCTGTCTCCGTAGAACGCGGAATCCGAGAAGCATATCGTTCCGCTGTGCTGCGCCACGGATACGTTCATGGCTTCTTTTTCACCGTTCTTGTTTTTGAAAACTCTCTGCGGTCTTGTGAAATCCATCCACGGCCAGCCGTTTTTCTTCTGCGTTTCGTTAGGCCACTGAGCCTCTCTGTACGAAAAGAATTCGTAAACGGATTCTGAAAGCGTTTTGCATTCGTTCTCGTACGCTATTATGAGCGGTTTGCCGTCGAGATAGAACCACGAGTCGGGGCAGGTATTCTTTCTGTATATGGCGTTATAAATGTCGCGGACAGTCGCGGCGCTTGCGGTGTGCGTATAGAAAACCACCTTAGGCGGATTAAAGCCTTCGTCATACATTTTCTGTATGACACTCATGACGTTTGCCGCGTTTGAAAGATACGGCACGGCGTTTGTCACGTCAAAGTAGAGGAAATCCACCTGCGCGAGCGTCAGCTCCTCCATGTGCTTTCTTATGACCCATTTGTCGGACGAGTAATAATATCCGTACAAAGGCTCGCCCCAGAAGTGCATGGCGCCGACGGGTCCCCAGCCTTTATAAGAGGACTTCTTCGCGTCGTTTCCGCCTTCGGCCATTATTTTAGTCATATCGAGCGCGCCGTGGTCTCCGTGCTCGCCCATCCACAGAAAATAGAATATGCCGACGTGCTTTTCCGTATTGTAAGCGTCGCCCGTAAGCCTGACCTCGCGGCCGAGATCGTCCACCGCGTACGTTACGCCGTTTGTCATATTTCTGTTGTTCGGGTATGATACTCCGTCAACTATAATCTTATCTCCGTCAACGGTATAAGCGGGAGTGCCGGCAAAATTATCGTCGTCTGACGGATAAACGTATTCTTTTTCTGTCACCTCTTCCGTCGTCACTTCGTTCGTGGCAGGCTCCGTACCGGTCGTCGCTGCGGGATCACCTTCCGCGCAGGAGCAAACCGCGCATAAAACGAAGAGCGAGGCGAGGATAAACGCTGTAATTTTTTTCATACTGTTACCTTCCATAAATTGTCTCATTATTCAAACAGCGGAGCATTTGCTCCGCTGTTTCTTATGGTCTTTAAATCAGTGGCAGATGCATTCTTCTGTATCTTTGTCAAAGATATGCATTCTGGAAATATCCATTGCTATTTTTACGGTATCGCCTGCTCTTGCGGTGGAGCGTGAAGATACTCTGCCGGTCAGCTTGACGTCTTCCGCGCCGACAGCGGACAGATACAGATAGATCTCAGCGCCCATAAGCTCAGTAACTTCAACGTAAGCGTCAATGCAGGTATCCGGGAACTGCGACAGATACATAGGCTCGTCATGGATGCACTCCGGACGGATGCCGGCGATAACTTCCTTGCCTACGTATTCACGCAGAGCGGGATTGGTGGATTTTTCCTTCGGCAGCTTCAACTCGTTCTCACCGAATACGACGTACAGATCACCGTCTTTTTCTTTGATGGTGCTGTCAATAAAGTTCATCTGAGGAGTTCCTATAAATCCGGCGACGAATATCTTATTGGGCATATCGTAAAGGTTCTGAGGCGTGTCTACCTGCTGGATCTTACCGTCTTTCATAACGACTATACGGGAAGCCATCGTCATAGCCTCTACCTGGTCGTGCGTAACGTATACGAACGTGGTACCGAGTCTCTTGTGAAGCAGCGTGAGCTCGGTTCTCATCGTTGCACGGAGCTTAGCGTCAAGGTTTGACAGCGGCTCATCAAGCAAGAAGACTTTAGGATTACGTACTATTGCGCGTCCTAACGCGACACGCTGTTTCTGACCGCCGGACAACGCCTTCGGACGTCTTTCAAGCAGGTGGTTTATGTCAAGTATGCGGGCAGCTTCTTCAACTCTGCGCTTGATCTCTTCCTTCGGCGTCTTGCGGAGTTTAAGACCGAACGCCATATTTTCAAAAACAGTCATATGCGGATAAAGAGCATAGTTCTGGAACACCATCGCTATATCTCTGTCCTTAGGCGCAACGTCGTTCACAAGTTTGTCGCCTATGAAAAGCTCGCCTTCCGTTATTTCTTCAAGTCCCGCTATCATACGGAGCGTGGTGGATTTACCGCAGCCGGAAGGACCGACGAAAACGATAAATTCCTTATCCTTGATCTCAAGGCAAAAGTCCGATACGGCTACAACGCCGCCGGGATACTTTTTGTAAATATGCTTTAATGATAAACTTGCCATAATATCCTCCTGAATATTTATCAACGCTTTATATTATAACAGATAAATTTGAATTTTTAAAGATATTTATTCTCCAAAATTTACAGAACATATTTGTGCAACATGCACAAATTTCGCGCATAAATTGCTTTAATTGCGCGAACATATATTCGCGCGTCTTAAACCGTTAAAATTTCATCGTCAGTCCTATGCGTTTTTTCGCCGTATCTACGGTCAAGACCTTGACCTTTACCACGTCGCCGACGGAGAGTACTTCCGACGGATGCTTTATATATTTATTCGATATCTGGGATATGTGTACGAGACCGTCCTGGTGCACGCCGATGTCCACGAAAGCGCCGAAGTCTATAACGTTTCTGACAACGCCGGTAAGCTCCATGCCCTCTCTTAAATCGTTCATATCGAGTATGTCGTCACGCAAAACCGGCGGCGTAAAATCGTCGCGCAGGTCACGCCCGGGTTTGACTAACTCTTTTACTATATCCGCAAGAGTGGGCGCGCCTATGCCGAGCTGTTCGCAGAGCTTTTTTGTTCCCTCCTCTTTTACAAGCTCCGGCAGATCCGCGACCTGACCTTTCGTGACGTCTTCCGACGTAAGTCCGAAGTGTTTGAGCAGCGCGTTTGCCGCCGGATACGATTCGGGGTGAACGCCCGTGTTGTCAAGCACGTTTTTGCCGTTAGGCACGCGCAGGAAGCCCGCGCACTGTTCGTACGCTTTCGCGCCTATCCTCGGCACGTTCAGCAGTTCGTCCCTTGATCTGAATTCGCCGTTTTCCTCACGGTATTTGACTATATTTTTTGCGGACGCGGCGTTTATGCCGGAGATGTAAGACAAAAGCGAATGCGACGCCGTATTCACGTCAACGCCTACCGAGTTGACGCATCCTTCAACGACACCCGTAAGCGCCTCGTCAAGCCTTGCCGGCTTCATATCGTGCTGATACTGACCGACGCCTATTGACTTCGGGTCTATTTTGACAAGCTCCGCCAAGGGGTCCTGCAAACGCCTTGCGATAGATACCGCGCTTCTCTGCGTTACGTCAAAATCCGGGAACTCGTCCGCGGCAAGCTTTGACGCGGAGTAAACGCTCGCTCCGGCTTCGCTTACCATCGTGTATTTGCAGCCGACGTCCATTTCCTTAAGCAGTTCGGCTATGAATATCTCGCTTTCCTTTGACGCCGTTCCGTTTCCGATAGCAACGACGTTCACGCCCCATTTTTTTATAAGGCGTTTGACTATGACTTTCGCCTCTTCTATCTTATATTCCTGCTTCATCGTGGGATATATGACGGCGGTGTCAAGCACCTTGCCGGTCTTGTCCACGACGGCAAGTTTACAGCCCGTTCTGTAGCCGGGGTCAA
This sequence comes from Clostridiales bacterium, assembly GCA_016280525.1. Taxonomy (GTDB): domain Bacteria; phylum Bacillota; class Clostridia; order Oscillospirales; family CAG-272; genus UBA1248. Next base: position 2,230 of record JAEEGW010000331.1, on the reverse strand, counting down.
GTCCAAGTACCGTCTTGCCTTTGAGCGGCGGGCTGAGCAGCAGGTGGCGCAGGTTGTCAGAAAACAGCACGATAGCACCCTCGCTCGCTTTGTCAAACAGATCGGAGCGTATCTCGCGCTCGATAGACGGAGCGATAAGCCTGTCGTACGCGTCAAGCACGGCGCCCTCAACGTACCCTCTCGCCGGGCTTTTTAGCTCGGTCACGGTGTTGTCGAATAGATAATTGAGTATCGCGTCCTTCGGCGCTTCTATATTTACTTTTAAGAATTCCTCTTTTTCTCCGCGGTTTATCGCAAGTATCCTGTGATCCGGTATTTTGCTGACTTTTTCCTCGTAGTCATAATACATGGAATAAACGGAGTCTTCTTCCTTATCCTGCTTCGTTTTTATTATGCCGTAATCAAACGTCAGCTTTCTTATCTCTTTGCGGAATTCCGCGGAATCCGATACGTTTTCGGCTATTATATCGCACGCGCCGGCAAGAGCTTCTTCCGCTGTATTGACGCCTTTTTCCTCGTCTATATACTCGGCGGCGATTTCCGTTAACGGTTTTTCGTATTCTTTTCTTTGCTCAAATATAAGATCCGCAAGCGGTTCAAGTCCGCGCTCGCGGGCAACGGACGCCCTCGTCTTTTTCTTCTGCTTATACGGACGGTAAATATCCTCCACCTCGGTTAGAGTCTGCGCTGCGGCAAGCGCAGCAACTATCTCGTCCGTCAGTTTGCCCTGGCCTTCTATCGCGGCTTTGACTTCTTCTTTGCGCGCTTCAAGGTTACGCAGATAATTCAGCCTGTCAAACAGACCGCGCAGCACGGTATCGTCTAAGCTGCCGGTCGCTTCCTTTCTGTAACGCGCTATAAAAGGAATGGTATTGCCGTCGTCTATCAGCGCGACGGTGTTTTTGACCTGTTCCTCTCTTAAATTCAGTTCTGCTGCAAGTGTTTTGATGATATCCATATTACACCGACCTTGTTATTTTTTATTATTATATAATATTTTTAATTATATGTCAAGCAAAAAAAGATGACTTTTTATCATCTTTTTTCATTTTTATGGATTTTTAAACAGTTTTATCTCATCCGGCGTAAGGTCGAGGTATTTTCCCGCCTCAAGCGTGTCGTCAAGCAGTATGCCGCCGAATTGTGTGCGCTTTAGCTCAACGACTTTATTGCCGACGGAGGCGAACATTCTGCGTATCTGGTGATACTTGCCCTCGGACATTATGATTACGCCTTCTTTATTCGTTTTCATCTCTATTTGACACGGTTTCGTCACGTAGCCGTCCGCAAGCTCCGCGCCTTTTTCAAGCGATGATCTGTCTTCTTCCGGCAACGGATCGGCAAGCGTAAATTCGTATTTTTTCAGAACGTGATGCTTGGGCGACAGCGCTCTGTGCGCCGCTTGCCCGTCGTTTGTAATAAGTATCAGACCGCTTGTGTTTTTGTCAAGTCTGCCGACAGTGAAAAGCTCGAATTTCGCGTATTTTTCACCGAGCAGATCGAACACCAAAAGCTCCCCCGCCTCGTCGTTTGAGCAGACGTAACCGAGCGGCTTGTTCATCATTATATACACGTATTCGCTGTACGATATTATCTCGCCTTTATACGCAATAACGTTCTTTTCCGGGTCTATATTCGCGGACGGGTCGCGTATTATTTTCCCGTCGCAGGTGATATTCCCGGCTCTGCATTCGCGTGAGCACTGACTGCGCGACAAAACGCCGGTGTTAGAAAAAAATTTATCCAATCTCATATCTCTATTTTATCATATAAACCCTTTGTTGTCAATAGTGAATAAAGTTTCCGCCGCTATCCGATAATAGAAAAAAAGAGGTACGGTATGAACGACCCGCAGGTATACGGAAAATATATTAGATCACACGCAAAAAAGACAAAAACGCTGCTCTGCTGTATAAAAGCTTTCGCCTCCGGCGGACTTATATGCTGTATAGGCGAGCTGTTTTTCGACGTTTATTCCATGCTCGGCACGGACGGGAAAACGAGCGCCGTTCTGTCAACTGTCACGATAATCTTTATAACGGCGATCCTGACCGGCATAGGTGTTTTTGACCGCATGGCAAAGCACGCAGGAGCCGGAACTCTCGTACCCGTTACGGGTTTTGCAAACTCTATGATATCGCAGTCTATAGACGCGAAAAGCGAAGGTTTTATAGCGGGCGTCGGCGCTAAAGTGTTTACCGTTGCCGGACCCGTTATCCTGTACGGCACG
>JAEEGW010000330.1 GCA_016280525.1 Clostridiales bacterium | reverse complement strand
TGGGAGGGGACAGGGGGGTATGGGGGGTGGCGCGCAGCGCCGTGAGGGGCGGGAACCCACCATAATTCGTCCCGAAGGGACACCTTACCTATTCACTATTCACTATTCACTCTTCACTCGGGAGGGCCAACCCCTCCCCTACAACGGACGACCAATGGTCGCCCCTACATTCACTCCGCGACAGCGGTAATTCACGGTGAAACCAATTCAATTTCGCGTAAGCGGAAATTCACGACGGCGATAAGCCGTCAATTCACCACAAAAGTCTTTCATTTAAGAATGAATTGCGCCTTACGGGAACCCCCAACGCTCTCAAGTTCGCGTTGGGGAACCCCTATGCGCGCGAATTGCCCTTCGGGCGTGAATTGTCTTACGACGTGAATTGCCTGACGGCATTAAAAACGGGCGACCAATGGTCGCCCGTTTATATTCTGAATTCTTAATTCTTAATTCTTAATTCTTTTATCATCTGTGCAAACTGCGCTTTATACTGATCAAACCCGTAATCGTGTCCCTCTAAAAGCGAGCATACGTCGTCAAGCGTCAGGTTTTTGCCGTATTCGCTGTTATGCAGTATCATACCGAGCTCGCAGAGCGCGGCGATGAGGTTCGTGTCGGCGTCCGGATCGGATGTGATACTCAGATTAAATCTGTAATCGTTCTGCACGCTCTTCTCTTCACCCGGCTTTTTGTATCTTACGGACAGATCAAACAACCCTTCGTTTTCCGTTTCGTTTCCCTCTTTCAGCTTCAGTTCGTAGCAGACCGTTACGCTGTGACCGGCACCGAGTTCGCCCGCGTCCTTCGTGTCGTTTTTGAAATCCTCCTCGCTCATTACGCGGTTTTCATAGCCTATAAGTCTGTATTCCGCTACGTTTTCGGAGTCAAACGTTATCTGCAGTTTTACGTCGGATGCTACGGTGTAAAGCGTGGAGAGCAGATCGGTGCCGAATATCTTTTCAGCCTCCTCCTCGCCGTCTATATAGTAGTAAACGCCGTTGCCCTTGTCCGCTATAGTCTCCATAATACTGTCGCGGTAGTTGCCGTAGCCGAAGCCGAGGACGGAGATATAAACGCCCTGCCCTCTCTTTTCCGCGACGAATTTCTCTATTTCGTCAACGCTCGACATACCGACGTTAAGGTCGCCGTCGGACGCAAGTATGATCCTGTTGTTTCCGTTTGGTTTATAATACTTTTCCGCAAGCTCGTACGCTTTTTTCAAGCCCGCCTCTCCGTTTGTGAAGCCTTCCGCCTTGAGGCTGTTTATCGCGGACTGTATCAGATCCGCTTTGTTTCCGGCGCAGCCTTCAAGCACTATCCGCTCGCCGTCCGCGTACGTTATGACGGAAACCGTGTCTTCCGCGGTCAGATTTGAGGTAAGATACGAAAACGTCCTCTGCAGAAGCGGCAGCTTATCCTCCGAATACATCGATCCCGATATATCTATCAGAAAAACAAGGTTGTTCGGCAGTCTGCTCTCGGGCTTCTCCGTCTGAAGTCCGAGCGTAAGAAGACGGCTTTCTTCGTTCCACGGACAGTTTATCAGTTTGCAGCTCACTCCGAAAAGCTCGTTTTCAGCGGGCTTTTTATAGTCGTATTTAAAATAGTTTACAAGCTCTTCCGTGCGAATACCGTCGCCCGCGGTGGAGATTATTTCGCTTAAGCTGTAACCGTTTTTCATAAGCCTCCGCAGAAGCGCGTACGACGCCGTATCCACGTCCGCGGAAAACGTTGATACGGCGTTCTCCGACGTCTTTATAAACTGATTTTCAACTATGCCCTTTTTCTCCGGGTCGTAATTGCCTGTCGGCAGTCCGGCAGGCACTTCCGCCTCGGAAGGAATTGCATAGTTTGCGGCATCGTCTATCACGCCGTTTATAGGATTATAGTAATCTGACGGCGCCGGCGCCGCCGTACACGACGCTAAAATGAGCATTGCCGACACAAGTATAATTGATATTACTGTTTTTGATTTTTTCATGACTTAACCCCTTTCGTTTATGATATCCGTTATCATCCGCGCCGCTTTATCGGATATCGCTATCTCAGGCGAATATTCGAATACGGCGCAGTCAACGTTTCCGGGAGATCTTTTGAGCTCCGGCGAGATATACTCGCCTTTTTCCGTGCGTATCCAGACTGATATGCCGTCGTCCTCCGCGGGTTTTTCTCCACCCTCTCCGATGCTTGCGATAAGCGTTTCCGCTTTGCTTTCGCTGATCGGAACAAAGCTGTAGCCGCGCTCCGCCGTACGCCATACGAGCGCCGCGCCGTTTATTTGCGGCAGGCTGTCGTATTTCTCTGCATCCGTGTGCGAAAAGCTCTGTTCCATCTGATATTGAGGCGCCGTATCCTTCGCGTCGTTTTGCGCGTTTCCGCTCTTTATCATTGCAGAAAGTGAAAAGAACGTAAGCGGCAGAGCCGCGCCTATTATCAGAAACATTGAAGCCGCCGCGGCGATTATCGCCGCCACGTAGCCCGGCATACGTTTTTTGGGAGTATAATTCTGCGCTTCATATACGTATTTGTCGTCTATTCCGCCGACCGCGTCCATGAGTTTTTGCGTATATTTTTCTTTATCCGTCACAGAAGTCCCTCCTCTCTTAATTTTTCGCCGAGCTTTTCCCGCATCCGCATAAGCATCATTTTTACCGCGGATCTGCCTAAACCCGTCTGAGCGCATATCGTATCTATATCAAGACAGAAGAAATACCGCTTGACGAATACGACGCGTTTCTGTTTGTCAAGGCTTTGGATAAAACCGTTTAACGCTTCCTTCAGAGCTTCGTTTTCAATGTGAGCATCCATTGAAAAATCCGAAGGTATAAGCTCGGACAGCTCTTCGGCAACTGCGCCCGCGCCGCCGCGTTTTTCCGCCGTTTCGCGCCGGACTCTGTCAACGGACAGCGCTCTTGTTATTTTTGACAGATACGCGCCTAACATATCCGGCCTGTCCGTGGGCATCTGATTCCACGCTTTAAGATACGTGTCGTTGACGCATTCCTCGGAATCGCGGCTTGAATTTGTGACCGAATAAGATACGGAATAAAGCGTTTTTCCGTATTTTATCTCGGTCTGCCGTATAGCGTCCTCGGAGCGCGCCCAGTACAGATCAACAATTTGCTTATCCTGCAAAGCCTTTCCTCCCGTTTCATGGTTAAAGTCGAAAAAATCGTGCCGGGGGTCACACCCGACACGATCATTTTACAACTTTTTTTTATAATTGTCAAGTAGGGGTCGGCGCCCACGACGACCCGTTTGTAGGGGCGATCATTGATCGCCCGCTTATTTTATGCGAATTTCGGCGGACGACCGATGGTCGCCCCTACAATCAACCCGCCGCAAGGCGGATTTCATCACGCAGTGATTTCATCGGTGAAGCCGATTTCATCCGCTCCGGCACGGGGCGGATTTCATTTTCCGCCACGCCCCCTCATTCGAAGAATGATGGGAGGGGACAGGGGGGTATGGGGGGTGGCGCGTAGCGCCGTGAGGGGTGGGGACCCACCATAATTCGTCGGCGAAGCCGACACCTTAATTCTGAATTCTTAATTCTGAATTCTTAATTCACGGCAGCGTTACGTCCTTTGAGAACCCGTGAATAAATCCGTTCACGTCCGCAGAGCATATATCGCCGCCTATGACTTTGTTTTTATACACTATGACGTCCGCCAAAACGACGCCGGAATAGTCCGCATAGTTATCCACTTTATACGTGTATCTGCTGACGGTCTTTCTTTTGTATTTCGAAAGATCGAACCCCTGCTTTTTCTGCAGCGTGTTATAGCTTTCGTAGACCGAATCGAACTCCGCGGGCACGGTCACGTCCGCTTTGTCAAGCAGCTGCGACACTTCCCAGCCGTTTTCTGACAAGAACTCTTTTATATCATCCTCGCCGGACGCTTTGCGGCTCGCCTCCGCCGCTGACGCCGCCGCGGCTTTCAGCTCGTATTTAGGCATAAAAACGGCAAGCGCGCCTATCGCCGCCGCGGAAACGAGCAGAACCGCTATGAATTTAAGCGTTGACGCTTTTACAGACCAGACAAACATAAATTCCTCCACGTTTTTTTGTTAAATAATATTCATTTGACCTTCGCCGTATTACATTTATTTATGATAAATACTTGATTTTTTGTTCTCCGTACTGTATAATGGTAAAAAAAGATACGGAGGCGTATTATGGGATTTGATAAAGATTTTTTGTTCGGACTTGCAACGTCCGCGGGACAGATAGAAGGCGGCGCGAACGACGACGGCCGCGGCGAGAGTATATGGGACGTTTTTGCAAAAAAGCCCGGTAAGATACAAAACGGAGACACGCCGGAGAACGCCTGCGGCAGCTATCATTATTTTGACCGCGACGTGCAAAACCTTAAATTCATGGGCGTTGACAGCTACAGGATGTCAATATCCTGGTCGCGCGTGATGCCTTCCGGCAAGGGTCGGCTCAATCAAAAAGGCGTTGACTATTACAAACGCTGCTTTGACAAGCTACTTTCCGCGGGTATAAAGCCGAACGTAACGCTTTACCACTGGGACCTGCCGCAGGCGCTTGAAGAGCAGAACGGCTGGGTGAACAGAGATACGATAAAATACTTTGCGGAATACGCGTCAAAAATGTTTGAACTGTACGGCGACGTCGTTCCGCTCTGGTCGACAATTAACGAGCCGATAGCAACGTACGTCGGCTATGCGTTGGGCGGCTTCGCTCCGGGCAGAGTTAACGAAAAAGAGGGCAACCAGGCGCGGCACAACATTCTGGTCGCTCACGGCGCGGCGGTCGACGCTTTCCGCGCGTCCGGCGCAAAAGGCGACGTCGGCATTGTTATAGATATCTGGAAGCGCCACGCCATACGCGACACGGAAGAAGACCGCGCGCTCGTGATAGACCAGGACGAGCGCAACTGGAAATTCTATACGGACCCCGTACTCGGCGGCGGATACAGCGACTATATCCTCTCTCATCTTTCATCCGAGGGCACGCTTATGGATATTTACGACGGCGATCTTGAGCTTATGCACCGCCCGATAGATTTCTACGGTTTGAACGTTTACAACAGAGTGCCCGTTTCCGTCGATCAGCAGGCCGTCGCCGACTTTTCGCAGGGCGGCAACTTCTTAAATAATAAGACCGAATATTACCCGAAAGCCATTTACGACGCGATTCATCTCGTGCACGATCTTTACGGGCTGCAAATACCGATATACATTACCGAAAACGGCACGTATTTCATAGGCGACGAGACGCGCGGAGCCGACGG
>JAEEGW010000049.1 GCA_016280525.1 Clostridiales bacterium | reverse complement strand
TGCTCCCACGGTATCATGCCCGCCTCGTCTATATCGCCGTCTATCGTTATTATGTGGTGCAGATACGGCAGGCGCTTGCTTTTGAAGTTGTCGCCCTGCTTTGCCGCCTCCGGCACGAGGCGCTTCATTATGTCAACGTAGCTCGTGTCTTTGAATCCGCGGTTCATGACGAGGCAAGTGCTGTCGGACTGTTTTAACAGATATTCCGCCTCGTATATCTTATAGTTCGTGTTGACGGTCACGAAAACCGCGCCTATCTTTGACGCCGCGAAAAGCGTAATTATCCACTGCGGATAATTTGTGGACCACATGGCTATATGGTCGCCTTTTTTTATTCCGAGCGAAAGGAACGATTTTGCGATCCTGTCGCACTCTTCGTCAAGCTCTTTGTAGCTGCGTTTGTAATCAAAGCCCGAATGATACTTGACGGCAGGCTGGTCAGGCATAGTCTTTGCAAGATATTCAACCTGCCCGCTGATCGTTCTTTCAATAAATTCCGACATATTATCCTCCGATAAAAATATATCCCGGCATCAAAACGATGCCGGGGCGAAATAACAAGTATCCCGCGGTACCACCCGCATTTATAACTTCAGCCGCATACACGGTCTTTCCCTCTAACGGCGGAAACCGGTGAAACTTAATTGCATCATGCGTTAGGCTTCACAGCTCGGGAGCGAGCTTCGATCCGTTATCACCGCATACTCGCACCGCCCGTATGCTCTCTGAAGATCAATATACAGATCTACTTTTCTCCGTCAACGCTTTGTTGTGATTTTATCACCGCAAAATGTTTTTTTCTACAAATATTTTGTAAACAATCAGTCTTTTATAAATTCGGAATATATAGCCCTCTGCGCTTTTTCAAAGTCTTTGTCTTCTATTCCGATGATTATATTAAGCTCGTCTGAGCCCTGATCTATCATTTTTACGTTTATATCCGCTTCGGCGATGGCACGGAAGACCTTTGCCGCGGTACCTTTTGATTTTACCATCGCGCGGCCCACGACCGCTATCAGAGCTATATCGTCCTCAACGCTTATGCTGTCCGGGCACGCCTCCTGCTGTATGCCGTTTAATATGTAGTCAAGCTTGCCGGATATCTCGGAGGTTTTGACGATAATGCTCATCGTGTCGATCCCCGACGGCAGATGCTCGAACGAAACGCCCTTCTTTTCAAGCACGCCGAGGACCTTTCTGCCGAAACCGACCTCAACGTTCATCAGGTCTTTTGAAATGTTTATCGCGGTAAAGCCCTTTTTGCCGGCTATGCCTGTAATGACGTTTTTGGTGTCGTATTCCGGAGTTTCCGCAACTATCATCGTGCCTCTGTCTTCCGGTCTGTCCGTGTTCTTTATGTTTATCGGTATTCCGGCGATCTGGACGGGGAATATGGAATCCTCGTGCAAAACCGTCGCGCCCATGTAGGATAACTCGCGCAGCTCGCGGTACGTTATGGTGTTTATGACCCTCGGATTTTCAACTATGCGCGGATCCGCCATTAAAAAGCCTGAAACGTCCGTCCAGTTCTCGTAAAGCCTTGCGCCCGCCGCGCGCGCAACGATAGAGCCGGTTATATCAGAGCCCCCGCGTGAAAACGTCTTTATCGTGCCGTTGGGCATAGCGCCGTAAAAACCGGGCAGAACGGCTCTTTCGTGCCTTTTCAGCCTTGCGGTCATCACGTCGTTCGTATATTCCGCGTTGAAGCTGCCGTCGTTGTTGAAGAACACGACCTCGCGCGAATCTATGAAATCGTAGCCTAAATACGCGGATAAGATTATCGCGTTAAGATATTCGCCGCGCGACGCCGCGTAATCGCGGCCGGTCATGTTATACATGCCGTTTCTTATGCGGTCAAGCTCGCGGTCGACAGATATGGAAAGCCCGAGCTCGGATATTATATCGCGGTATCTGCCGGATATCTCGTCAAAAAGCACGTCAATGTTCTCGCCCGATACGGCTTTCTCGTAGCAGAGATAGAACATATCCGTTATTTTAAAATCACCTTTGAAGCGTTTGCCCGGCGCGGATACTACGACGTATCTTCTGTCCGGATCGGCTCTTACTATATCGGCCACCTGTTTGAATTTTTCGGCGTCTGCCAAAGACGTCCCGCCGAATTTCGTTACTATTGCAGACATATACTTATCCCCATTTTTATATTTTTATTTGCGGCGGGAGCAAGCCCCCGCCCTACGGAGCACCGTTTTAATTTTTGTTGTTGTCTTTGTGTACGCCGAGCATGAGCGCCAGCGCTTTTTTCTCGTCGTCAAATTTGCCGAACGTAAAATGCACGTCGCCGTTCTGCCCGCACAGCATAAGCCCGTCCTCTCCGTCCGCTTCGACCGTATAGTACGACGTCTTAAACGGCTCCGCGTCGGCAAGTATGTAAACGTACTTACAGTCGCCGGGTATTTCCGGCTCCGGCATCTTAAGCGTCAGACAAATCGTTTTATCATCCAGACGCGCCGCCTCAAAGCCGAAATCCGCCTCTGTTTTTGAAAATTCCTCCTGCTCCTGCGCGTACGCGGAAGCGCAGAGTTTGTATAAAAGCGACTGCTTCTGTATCATAAGTACGGATACGAAATCTCCGCCGCGCCTGTCCAGCAGATACGGCGTCATCACGTGTTCAAAAATATACCTTGCTCTCATATTATATTCCATACCGACATTTATTTCCATAATATAATATCATAAAAAGAGCGCGTTGTCAATGTATGATTTGCAGTTGTTTTTCGCTTTTTGCAATAAAATTTCCGTCAAATTGCATTTTTATACGTCGATTTAATAAAATGCGGTTGACATAAGGGACGGATTTGTGGTATAGTTGAAATGTAATAATTCAGAATTTACCCGAGGTAATATGAAATATATAAAATCGATCATCGCTGTCCTGTTTTTGTTTGCGGTGCTGTTCGCCGTCGGCTGTGAGAACGCCGAGGCGCCGGCAACGGAGACGGAAACGAAAACGGACGCTTTTGAAACGGAGACCGGGCCGGAGACTGAAACGGAGACCGAAACCGGCGAGCCGGAAAAAGAAGACACGCGCCTGTCGCCCGTCTTCTCGGTCAAAGGCGGCGTTTACGCGGAAGCGCAGAGCCTTGCGCTCTCCCTGCCGGAGAACGCTCCGGATGGCGCGTATATAACGTACACGGAAGACTGCTCCGAGCCGGGCAAAAAATCAACGAAATACGAAAACGAAATAGAAGTTTTAAACGCCGACACGTCAGTCATCCGCGCCGCCTGCTTTGACAAAGACGGCGAGAGGCTCGGGTACATAAAGACCGCGACGTATATTAAAGCGGAGAAGGGAAGATTCAGCATCCCGGTCGTCTCGCTTGTGACGGAGAAAAAGAACCTTTACGGCAAAAAGGGCATCGCAGACAACCCCACTAAAACCGGCAAGGACTGGGAACGCCCGTGCCACGTTGAAATAGTTATGCCGGACGGGGAGCGCGTTATATCCCAGGACGCCGGACTGCGTATTTTCGGCGGCAGCTCAAGAGGCCTGCCGCAGAAATCGTTCCGCGTCATCGCCCGCCGAGACGGCTACTACGACGAAATGAAATACAACGGCAACGGCAGCTTTGACTACCCGCTGTTTGACGGCAGAAAAGACAATTCCGGCAAGCTGTTAGAGCGTTATGACAGATTCATTCTCAGAAACGGCGGAAACGATTCGCTTCAGGCGACAGCCGCCGACCCGGATATGATGACGCTGACGCGCGACGCCGCCTCAAACGCGTTTGCCGCGGCCGTGGCGCCGGAGCTTGCGTATCAGTCCTCGCGCTTTGCCGCCGTGTATTTGAACGGCGAATATTACGGCATCCTCGATATGAAAGAGGATATAAACGACGACTACATGCAAAACGTCTACGGGCTTGACAAGACGAAGATAACCGTTATAAAATCGGAGCTTGATACGACCCGCCACTGCGACAAGCACGAAAACGGCGGCGAATGCCGGTTTGACGACGTGTGGTTCTACTATGAAGTCGACGAAGGGCCGGAGTCCGAGCTTGACGAATATTTAAAAATGTGTAAAGAAGCCCGCGCGGCATTAGGCGGCGACAAAAAAACGCTTGATGAAGCGTACGAAAAGCTGTCAAAACAGCTTGACACGGAAGGTTTTATGAAATACTGCGCCGTGATGCTGTATATCTGCAACACCGACTGGCCGCACAACAATATAAGGCTCTGGCGATACACGGGAGAGCCGATAGAAGGCAACGAATACAGCGACGGTAAATGGCGTTTCTCCATGCGCGATACGGATTTCGCTTTCGGTCGGTATCAGTGTCTCGTTTTACCGGAGATATATACGCAGGCGGATACGGATACGATAAAATTCACGCTCGGCAATTTTTATAACGGAGCGTACGATATGAAAGAAAACTACCCGGATTCGCTTTACGTTCAGAGCCTTCTTGCGCTTTGCCTGCATAACGACGGCTTCAGGGAAGCGTTTATAAACTACTGCAAAACGCTCTGCTCGGATGAATCGGTAAGCACGCTGAAAAGCATAATGACCGGCTATTCTTCACAGATAAAAGCCGAGATTCCGTATCACCTTGAACGCTGGAAGGGCACGTACAACAACGAATACACGTTCAAGATCTGGAAGAGAAACGTAAAAAATATGGAAAAATGGGCGGAAAAACGCCCGAAATACTTCTTATCCTACGTAGAACAAATAAATGAATATTTTAAATAACCGAAAGGAATATGAAAAATGCAAAGATTTGTCGGAACAGTAAGCAGAGGAATAAGAGCGCCCATCATAAGGCAGGGAGACGATATTGCAGAGATCGTCGTTGATTCGGTGTTGGCGGCGTCGGAGGGAGAGGGATTCCCGCTCCGCGACCGCGACGTCATAGCCGTGACGGAAGCCGTCGTCGGACGCGCGCAGGGCAACTATGCGACCACCGATCAGATAGCGGCGGACGTAGCCGCAAAATTTCCGGAGGGCGAGATAGGACTTATATTCCCCATCCTTTCAAGAAACCGCTTTGCGATCTGCCTGCGCGGAATAGCTAAAGGCGTAAAAAAGATGACTCTGATGCTTTCGTACCCGTCGGACGAGGTCGGAAACCATCTGTTTGACGACGAGACGCTTGACGACGCGGACGTCGACCCGTACAGAGACGTGCTGGACGAGAAAAAATACAGAGAGCTTTTCGGCTACGTAAAGCATCCGTTCACCGGCGTAGACTACGTTGAATACTACAAAGAGCTTATAAAAGAATGCGGCGCGGACGTTGAAGTTATTTTCGCAAACGACTGCCGTGCGATACTCGACTACTGCAAAAACGTCATAAATTGCGATATACATACGAGATTCAGAACGAAAAAGAAACTCGTCAAAGCGGGCGCTGAAAAGGTCATCGGACTTGACGAGATCTTAACGGAATCCGTAAACGGCTCGGGATATAACAAGAATTACGGTCTGCTCGGCTCGAACAAGGCGACGGAAAACACCGTAAAGCTGTTCCCGCGCGACTGCGAACCGATAGTCCTGCGCATACAGGCGGAGATTCTGCAGAAGACCGGCAAACACGTTGAAGTCATGGTCTACGGCGACGGCGCTTTCAAGGATCCCGTAGGAAAGATCTGGGAGCTTGCCGACCCGGTGGTCTCGCCCGCGTACACGCCCGGACTTGAAGGACAGCCGAACGAAGTCAAGCTGAAATATTTAGCGGACAACGATTTCGCGCATCTGAAAGGCGACGAGCTTAAAGCCGCGATAGCCGACTACATAAGGAAAAAAGATTCAAACCTCGTCGGCAAAATGGTGTCTCAGGGTACGACGCCGCGTCGCCTGACCGACCTTATCGGCTCGCTTTGCGACCTCACCTCCGGCTCCGGAGACAAGGGCACGCCGATCATCCTCGTGCAAGGCTACTTTGATAATATGACGGCGGAATAAGCGCTTAGAAATTCCGAAGAGACTGATTATCCCGGACAGACGGTCATAAATTTAAGCCAGTTGTGAAACGTCCGGTTACATCGACATAATATAACAAGCAAAAGAAAGAAATGAATAACATGAAAAAAATAATAAGCGTTCTCGTTATCATCTCATTATTTACGTCCGCATTGTTTATATTAAACGTATCTGCAGAAAGTAATGAGATATGGACGTGGGTAGATTCTATGCGATTTACAGAGCATGGAACGTATTGTGAGCTGACGGAATGCTTGGACTACGCCTCGGGCGAGATAGTCATACCTTCGCATGTAGAGTTCAGAGACGATTATCTGCCGGTTACGACAATAAGTAACAGTGCGTTTGGAGATTGTACGGAAGTGACCGGTATAACAATACCGGACAGTGTGACATTGATAAGCAAATGGGCGTTTCACGGATGTACAAATTTGACGAACGTCAATATACCCGAAAGCGTAACTTTCATAGATTGTTATGCATTTAACGATTGTAAAAGTCTTACGGAGATATTTATACCTGAAAATACCGATCTCGGCGTCGACTTGTTTGAAGGCTGTACGAATCTCAGATGTATCAACGTTGATGAAAACAACCCGTATTTTTCTTCATTAGACGGAGTACTTTTTAATAAAGAACTCACGAAACTTAATTCATATCCAAATGCTAAAGGCTCAAAATATGTGGTTCCGTCCGGAGTTCGTGTAATAAACACAGACGCTTTTTCAAAATGCACCGGTTTAACGGATATAACGATACCGGAAGGCGTTATGATTATCGGGACCGGCGCGTTTTACGGTTGTACGGGGCTTACGAACGTAACTATACCCAGCAGCGCGGATATTTACTCTTATGCGTTTGAAGAATGCACGGGACTGACTGAGGTAAAAATATCCGATGGAGTATGGAAGATATACAGCGCCGCGTTTTCATCGTGCACCGCCCTTACCGAAATTACGATACCGGACAGTGTTTCTATAATAGAAAACGGAGCGTTCCGAAACTGTACCGGACTCAAAAGCGTAATAATGTCGGACAACTTGCATTTCATAAACAGCCTGACTTTCAATAATTGCATCAATCTTGAAAGCATAGTGATGCCAAAAGATTTGTACAAGATAGAAGAGTCCGCATTCAACAATTGCACCGGACTTAGGACCGTTTATTTCAAGGGAAGCGAGGAAGAATGGAAAGAAATAACGATAGAAAGTACGGGCAATGAAACGCTTTTAGCTGCGGAAGTTGTTTTCAACTACAGAAAAATCATACTTGGAGACGTTAACGAAGACGAAGCGGCGGATAACAAAGACGTAGTTTTCTTGTTCAGATATGTTTCCGGCAGCGAAAAAGCGGAAGATGAAACATTTTACGATTTCAACGGTGACGGAGAGATAAACAATAAAGACGTCGCCTCGCTGTTCAGATACTTAAGTTCTGCACAATAAAAAACGCCATACGGCACACGGCGGAAGAGATCCTTCCGCCGTGTTTGTTATGAAACGGCTTATGCCGCCGTAATGAATCGCTTTGAGACGTCATGACTTGCTTCATGTGTCCGGCGACGGCCGTATCGCGTCCGTACTTGTTTTTTGCCGACCTCCGGACCGTTTTTTGCTGTTCTTATTTTGATTACTTTTGAGAAGGCTTTTTTATCTTTGCAATAAACCGCGTCTTTATTCCCGCCGGCACGAGGCGGGCGAGGCGGTTGTAAAATCCGGGAACTATCGTTTTCTTGCCGCGCATGAATTTTTTTATAGCGTATTCCGCGGCTTTATCCGCGGGCATGGCGCCCTTCGGCTTTTTTGCGTTCGCGTGCTCAAAAAACTCCGTGTCAAGCGGACCGGGGCAGAGAGACGAAACGCTCACGCCGTATTTTTTCGCCTCGTATCTGACAGCGAGCGTATAGCTGTGCAGAAACGATTTTGAAGCGTAATACGAAGCGGTGTAAGGTCCCGGCTGGAACGCGCCGACGGAGCAGACGTTCAACAACGCACCGTATCCGC
>JAEEGW010000048.1 GCA_016280525.1 Clostridiales bacterium | reverse complement strand
TGATGAAACCGCAGAAATCGAACTTGTCCATGAAGCCGAGACCTGTGAAGAAGCAGGACTTGATACCTTTACGGCAACGGTCACGTTCCGCGGCACGACGTACAACGACGTTGAGAAAGTAGTACGTCCCGCGCTTGGTCACGACTACGTATATACATACGCATGGAATAATAACAATACTAAAGTTACGGCACATCGCGTTTGTCAGAACGATCACAACCACACAGACTATGAGGCCGTAAATACAACAAGTGAAGTCACGAAAGAAGCGACTTGCTACGAAGAAGGCGAGATAACTTATACTGCGACGTTCACTAAGACATTCTTCGAAACACAAATCAAGAAAGTTACAACACCCAAGACTCATACAGGCGCACCCACGTGGGTATGGCTTGATAACGAAACGGCTCTTGTTGAGATCCGCTGCACCGAGTGCAACGAACTCCTTGAAACCATAATGGCGGATGTAACTAACGAGATCACGACCGAACCGACCTGCACCGAGGAAGGCGTAAGAACCTATACGGCTACGGCTGAATATAACGGCGAAACGCTGACCGACAGCTGGACCGAAACAGTTGAAAAACTGCCTCATACTTTGAGTTACGTTAACGCGGCTGATCCGACATGTACGGAAGAAGGACATATCGGATACTGGACCTGCGAGAACTGCAATAAGTATTATGCAGACGAAGAAGGTGAAAATGAATTAACCGCTGAAGATCTCGTAATTGAAGCGAAAGGTCACACCGAAGTGATCGACACGGCAGTTGCACCGAACTGCACCGAAACCGGTCTTACGGAAGGCAAGCATTGCTCGGTCTGCGGCGAAGTGCTTGTAGCACAGGAAGTCGTTGCGGCGCTTGGCCACACCGAAGTGATCGACGCGGCAGTTGCACCGACTTGCACCGAAACCGGTCTTACGGAAGGCAAGCATTGCTCGGTCTGCGGCGAACTACTCGTTGCACAGGAAACCGTAGCGGCTCTCGGACATGATCTTGAACATCACGACGCACAGGATGCAACGTGCACGGAGCACGGCTGGTACGAATACGACACCTGCTCACGCTGCGAATATACAACGTACGTTGAGATCCCGGCGACAGGACATACAATAGTAATTGACGCGGCAGTTGCACCGACCTGCACCGAAACCGGTCTTACGGAAGGCAAGCATTGCTCGGTCTGCGACGAAGTTATTGTAGCACAGGAAACCGTTGCGGCACTCGGTCATGAATACGAGATCGAGGTAATCGATCCTACCTGCACGGAACGCGGCTATACATTGCATACCTGCACACGCTGCGGTGATTACTACGCTACAAACTTTGTGGATGCGTTAGGTCACGATTACGTCGCGGTAGTTACAGACCCGACCTGCACGGATTACGGCTATACGACGCACACCTGCTCGAGATGCAATGACTCTTATGTGGACAGCTATGTAAATGCGCTTGGACACAATATGACGTCACATGCGGCAACGGATCCGACTTGCGAGACTGCCGGCAACAGTGCATACTGGAGCTGCGACCGCTGCAACAAGTATTTCTCGGATGCGAACGGTGAAAACGAAATTGCTGAAAACAGCTGGATCCTCTCAGCACTCGGACACAACTACGGTGAGCCCGTCTGGGCATGGACTGAAGATAACAGCTCCGCAACGGCGACGTTCACCTGCGAACATGACGCTTCTCACGTCGAGATAATTAACGCTAACGTTGAAGAAATAATAACAGACGCAAATTACACGTATATCGCTTCCGTCAACTTCACCGGAACCGAATACACAGACACTATTGAAATAACACGTACTTATACGGTAACGTTTGTTGATGAAGACGGCACGGCGTTGTCAACAGCACAGACGGTACCTTACGGAGAGACAGTTGCATCGCCTGAGAATCCGGAAAAAGAAGGCTTCTTCTTCAAACAGTGGAATCTTAACGGCGCGAAGTTCAACTTTACGACTCCGATAACGTCAGATACGGAATTGGTCGCTTCCTGGACCGCGGCGCTTGCAAGAATCGATGATACTTATTATAAGACATTGTCGGCTGCAATAACCGCAATCAAGGGAACAACCGGTAAGACGTTAGAATGGCTTGGCGGAGATACAACGCTAACAGGCATATTCAACCGCTTCACGCTCGGTGATGATTGTGACTTTACGCTTGATCTCGGCGGCAGCACGCTGCTTATGAACGGCGCTTACTTCACGCTGAACGGAGCAAGCCTCACAGTCACCAACGGTACGATAAACGCTAAGGGTAATAACGGTCAGCTGTTTACGTTAAATTCCGGCGAACTGACAATTACCGACAGCACAGTACTCAACGGTTTAGGCAACGTATCACCGATAGCGATATTCGGACCCGCAACGGTCAACACGTCCGGTACGCTTACAGCCGAGAACAGCTTTGCTATAGCAGGCAACGGCTCTGAGGGCAAAGGCGGCTACACGATCAACGTAACAGACGGCGTTGTAAGCTCGGCAACCGCTCCCGCGATATATCATCCGAATGACGGTACGCTGAACATAAGCGGAGGCGAGATAACCGGTGCTACTGCGGTTTACCAGAAAGCCGGCGAACTGAATATTTCCGGCGGTACGCTGACTGCCAACGGAACTGCAAGCGAATATACCTACAACGGCAACGGCGCAAACGCTACAGGTGACACTCTGGTAATTGATAACTGCGGATATCCCGGCGGTACACCTTCAGCGAATATAACCGGAGGCACGTTTATAAGTCAGAATGCCGAACCTATCGGAAGTTACGCTTACGGCGACAACGAACCGACAGAAGGCTTCGTCAGCGGCGGAGAATTCAGCGCTCCTGTTCCGGATGAATTCTGCAAAACAGGTTATCATCCGGTCACCGATCCTGTAAACGGTCTTTATACTGTTGAACTGCATACGCTTGTCGCGCATGCTGCAACAGAGGCAACGTGTACAGAAGCCGGCAACACGGCATACTGGAGCTGCGATATCTGCGGGAAGTTCTTCTCTGATGAAGAGGGTACGAATGAGATCGAAGAGAACAGCTGGATCATTCCGGCAACCGGACACAATCTGACAGCTCACGATGCTGCTGAAGCAACTTGTGAGACGGCAGGAAATACTGCATACTGGAGCTGCGAGACCTGCGGCAAGTTCTTCTCGGATGAAGAGGGTAAGAACGCGATCGAAGAAGACAGCTGGATCATTCCGGCAACCGGCCACACTCTGACAGCTCATGCTGCTGTAGAAGTAACGTGTACGGAAAACGGTAGCAGTGCATACTGGAGCTGCGATGTCTGCGGCAAGTTCTTCTCGGATGAAGAAGGCAAGAATGAGATCGCAGAAAACAGCTGGATCATTGAAGCTCTCGGACACAGCCTGACAGCGCACGCTGCGACGGAAGCAACTTGTGAAACAGCCGGCAACAGTTCATACTGGAGCTGCGATGTCTGCGGTAAGTTCTTCTCGGATGAAGAGGGTGAGAACGCGATCGAAGAAGACAGCTGGATCATTCCGGCAATCGGACACACCCTGACAGCACATGCAGCTGTAGACGTAACGTGTACTGAAAACGGCAGCAATGCATACTGGAGTTGCGATATCTGCGGCAAGTTCTTCTCGGATGAAGAAGGCAAGAATGAAATCGCTGAAAACGAATGGATCATAACAGCAACCGGTCACACCTACGGTGAGCCCGTATGGAGCTGGAACGAAGATCACGCTTCAGCAACCGCAACGTTCACATGTACAGCCTGCGAACATGAGGAGATCATGACCGATGACGAGATCGATCTGGTCATAGTTGATCCTACGGAAGAAGCAGCCGGCAGCGCAACGTATACAGCAAGCGTAGTCTTCGAAGGCGAAACTTATACAAATTCAGATATCGTTGTACTTGAGTACAAGAAACTGGATTATCCGAACTTCACGATCGCCGGTGTTATTAACGGATTCCGTCCGGAAGACAAAGAGAACATAGTAACGATTACAGACTATGTTGCCGGAAAGTTCACCATTACATATGATAAAGCATGTGTAGTAGTAGTGAAGACCGTTGAGATCGTGGACGGAGAGGAAGTTGAACATTATGAGAGACTCCATTGCACGGCGGTTGAAGGTCAGGAAAATACGTATGCGTTTGACTTAGCAGAATTGTCCTACCCGTTTGAGTCCGACATTGAGATTATTGTGGCTGTTAAAGGCGACGTAAACGCAGACGGTAAAATATCTGTTATAGATGCAACACGCGTTAAATCGGCATCGATCAATAAGTATACATTCAGCGCTTTCGAGATGATTACAGGTGATGTAAACGCTGACGGAAAGATATCTGTTGTAGATGCAACACGCGTAAAATCTGCCTCTATAAACAAATACGTAATGGAATGGGATCTCGCATCCTGAACTGCAAAAATATCTTCAGAGTAACAAAAATAATTATTCTGAAATAATAAAAAGCCCTTCCGGGAACGGTACAAAAGCCGTCCCGGAAGGAAATAACAAAAATTCTGTAAAATTATAAGCCGCAGGAAATGTCAAAAGCATTCCTGCGGCTTGATATATATAAATTATATTTTGTCACCGCTAAAAATGATCCACCGGATCGTTTTCTTAACGCTGCTTCGAGCCCCCTCTATGAAGTTTTGCACAAAGCAAAAGGACACCTTTTGGTGTCCTTTTGCTTTATGGAGACGAGGGGGCTCTTCTTGATTTTTGCAAAGCATAAGTGCAGATTTCATTCTTGGTGCTTTGCAAAAATCTTCGGTCACCGCTAAAAATGATCCACCGGATCGTTTTCTTAACGCTGGTTCGAGCCCCCTCTATGAAGTGTTGCACAAAACAAAAGGACACCTTTTGGTGTCCTTTTGTTTTATGGAGACGAGGGGGCTCGAACCCTTGACCTCTCGGATGTGAACCGAACGCTCTGACCAACTGAGCTACGCCTCCGCGCCATTATATTTTACCACAATTTTTTTATTTGTCAAGCCCTTTTGTGTTATTTTATTCCGACTTTTGGATCGTATGAATTGAAAAATTCACATTTCTATGTTATATTTTTTATAGTATATAATGTGTTTATAATTGTTTTTCATTATCGTAGTATCGGCACGCAAAAGATAAGTTTTGTGTATGCATAGCGTATTATTCAATATGCAAAAGGATAAAAGAAAATCTATGAAAAAATCGTTTATAAAACTCATATCCGTTATACTGTGCGTGATAATGGTCGCGGCGGCAATATCGATAGCTGAAGCTAAAGAATTGACAGCAGGAGACGTTAATACTGACGGGAAAGTCAATAACAAGGACGTGACCGCGCTGTTCAGATATCTGAACGGCGAATCTCTGTCCGTTGACGAAATGGCTTGTGATACGGACGGCAGCGGTTTCTCCGATAACAAAGACGTTGTAAATCTTTTCAGATACTTAAGCGGCGTTCGTGGAACAAGGATATATTACGGGCGAAGCGAAATCGAGGCTCTGCAGACGGATATAGTGCTGCCGGACTACAATTTCATGAGCAGGGAAGAAGAAGTCGTAAACTATTATGACGGCTCAAACGGCGCATACGGCCTGTATAACGCAGCGTATAAAAGCGGTGACAGCGTTATTCTTCCGCCGGATAATCACGGTGGAGTTTACACAACGTTTTCATTACCGGCTGACAAGCCAACTACGTATACTTTTTATTTAAAATGCGATTCCGCACAGACGTCTGCCTCGTGGTTCACATTTTATCTCGGCCTGCGGCTTCCCGACGCTCAGATAAACGCAACGAGCGACGCCGTATGGATATCGATGAGAAACACTCAGATCGGCTTGCGCACGAAAAACTGGCCGGATACAAGCTATTTGCCGGTATCCTGCGATTTTTCATCCGGAGTTCTTTTGACAATCGTTGACGATCCGATCGAAAACGTTATAAAAATATACGCGGGCAAAAATAAAACGCAGATCGCGACGGTAACGATAAACGGCAAGCAAATCACTCTGACAAGCACTGCAAGCACGGGCAAAGTTTCCGCAAAAATGGCGTCGGATATAATAAGCGGCGGATACGCGCATTTATGGGCGCATTACCCGGATAACAACGTTATAGTTAAAGATATAGCGATAACGGCGGTAAGAGAAGTCGGCTTATCCGATAACGACGGTATTAAAAACAATACAAGAGATATTTTCGCAGACACCTGGGTAGCGTATGACGATAACGGCAGAGAAATAGTTTCGTCAAGCACAAAACCTAACGGCGCGAAAGTCGGTATGTTCTATTTCCTGTGGCATGAGTCGTCAAACAACAGTAAAGCTTTATACGATCACACCGCGTCATATTTGAGCGGCGGTATTGACGGCTTATGGAAAACGATGAAAAGCGGTCCTTTGGGCTTTGCACATTACTGGGCTGAGCCGTATTTCGGATATTATTCGTCAAACGACGAATGGGTCATAAGAAAACACGGCGCGATGCTGTCAGAGGCCGGTGTGGACTTCGTATTCTTTGACGCGACGAACGGATTGTTATATCCCGTAAACTACCAGGCGGTGCTCAGAGTCTGGTCAAAGATGCGCGAAGAAGGTCTGAAAACGCCCGACGTATGCTTTTTGATAAAAGAAGGAGACAATAACGAACTGTCAAGCCTCTGGGCAAATCTTTACAGCGTTAATATGTACGAAGATCTGTGGTTTCGATGGAACGGCAAGCCCGTTATCATGTTTACCGGAAGCAATAATACGCTTACCGCGGAGCAAAGAGAGTTTTTCACGGTAAGATACTCGTGGGCAAACGAAAACGACAGATGGTATACCTCGCAAAGCTTCGGTATAAACTGCTGGGCGTGGGGAACCATGTACCCGCAGAGAGGCGGATATACTACGGTCAACGGACGCAGAAAACTTGAGCAGATGGTCGTTATGTGCGGTTTCTGGGTAAACGGAAGCTACAAAACAAACGCCGGCAGAAGCTATACTTACAGGACCGGCGAGCCGAAAACGAGCAGCAACTGGGATATGGGATACGCACTGTTCCCTGAGACGAGTGGTCAGGGACTTGCGTATCAGGAGCAGTTCAACAGAGCGCTCAGCAGCAATCCGAAGCTCATTATGATAACCGGCTGGAATGAATGGTGGGCAGGCCGCTGGGAAGGAAACGACGGAGCCGCCGGACAGACGATCGCGTACGAATACACGGTTTCATCCGATTCAACAAAGAAAGAATATAATTATTACGTAGACAATCTCAACCCCGAATACAGCCGCGACCTTGAGCCTATGAAAGACGGCTTTAAAGATAACTATTATTATCAGACCGTAATGAACGTAAGAGATTACAAAGGCACGCGTCAGGTCGAGTCTGCGTTCGGACAGAAAACGATAAATATGACCACATCCGCGGCGCAGTGGAATACAGTGGGACCGGAATACCGTGACGTTTACGGAGACACGGCGGAAAGAAATCACCCGTCGCACGTAGGTAAAATGACTTATACAAACTATACCGGCAGAAACGACATACTTACCGCAAAGGTGTCAAACGACGAAGAGTATCTGTATTTCTACGTTGAATGTGCGGATGATATAACACAGCCCGAGGGCGAAAACTGGATGAATCTGTTCATCAAATCCGACTCTGACAACGAAAGCGGCTGGTACGGTTTTGATTACGTTATAAACAGAGAAAGAACCGAAACGAAAGCAAGCGTGATGAAGTTTGTAAACGGCTGGAACTTCACAAAAGTCGGTGATGCGGAATATTCGCTTGACGGAAAGATCCTTACCGTTAAACTTGGAAAATCGCTTATAAACTACAACGGCACGTCGCTTGATTTCAAGTGGGCTGACAATTCTGTAAACGGCGGAGATATAATGGAATTCCTCGATAAAGGCGACGCCGCGCCTGACGGACGTTTCTGCTACCGTTATACTACGGAGGCGACGGAAACCGTTATTCCGGATTGTCTGACGGCTGATATGGCTGTATTCAAAGTAAACGGATATAACGCGTTTATAAACGGAGAATCCGTACGTCTTTACGAAACAAACACAAAAGCCGTTCTTCTCGCATCGGGATATGAATATTACCTGCCTGCCGATACGCTTTCAAAGCTCGGAATAGACTGCGCAGGAAAGACAGTATACAATCATTACGGCATATCGTACGTTAAAGCAAACGAGCTTGCGCAGAACAGCGGAAAAGCCGTAACGATAACCCCGGACGGGCTGCTTATAATCGCCGACAATATAATTACAGATACGGAAGTGCTTGACACGCTTTACAGATCGCTTTATTAAAAAACGTAATAATACCGCGTATGCGGTGAAAAATAAATCATAATAAGGAGACGTATTATGGAAAAGAAGACAATAGGAAGAATAATCAAACTTGGCGTATGTATTCTGGTGCTCGGTATTGCCGTCGCGGTTGGATTCATAACGAAGTCGTTTGATTTCAGCAACGTCAATATCAAACTTGATTTTGCGTCAATATTAAAAGTCATAATAATGGCTGCTGCCATCATATCGATTGAAGCGCTGTTATCTATACTTTTAACGCTGCCGAAGCCCAAAAATCACAGGATCCGTTCCGTACTTTCAATAACCGCAAGCTTGCTTAAGTACGTTGCGTTTATCGTGATTTTGTGCTGGGGTCTTGCTATTCTCGGCGTCAACGTTTCTACTATCGTAGCAAGCGTCGGAATCCTCGCTTTGATCGTAGGATTTTCCGCGGAGAGCCTCATTGCGGACGTCGTTACCGGCGCGTTTATGATATTTGAAAATCAGTACAACGTCGGCGACATCGTTGAAGTAGACGGCTTCCGCGGTACGGTTACGAGCATAGGCATCCGTACGACCTGCATAACCGACCCGGGCGACAACGTGAAAATAGTAAACAATTCCGCTATGAAAAACATCTTAAACCGCTCGGATAAGCTTTCAAGAAGCATAAGCGAGATCGCCGTTCCGTATGCAACGGATCTTGCAAAATTAGAGGAAGAGATCCCCGCGCTTATGGACAGGATCTATGAAAACAGAACGGACGTTTTCAAGTCCGCGCCTAAATATCTGGGCGTTCAGGAGCTTGCGGACAGCTCCGTAATTCTGAAATTCGTTGTAAATGTGGACGAAAAGGATATTTATTCCGGCGCAAGACTTCTCAACCGCGATCTTTTGCTCGGCTTCAGATCATTAGGCGTGGAATGCCCGTTCCCGCAGGTCGACGTACATCAGGATACGAAACAGTGATAAGGATCTGTTTTAAAGGAGGTGACGGAAAAGTTGCGCCGAAACAGAAATGACGAATACGGATTTGATCCGCGCATGGAATCAACGTATCTGCAAAGAGACGAATATACCTACGCTCCTGAATATACAGAAGCGGATAATGAAGAAGTACCGCCTCCGGAGTTTAAAGAGACCGCGCCGGAATACGGCGGGGGCGTATCTGCTGCCGAAGAAAATAAAAACAGGTTTAACGTAAGGCACAGGACCGTTAAAACGGCTATGTTCGTTTTGACGTCCGCTGTGCTGGCGACGCTTTCGATAACATTTGCGGCAAGCAATCTTGACCCGCTTGCGGCGGATTTCCTTGTTACCGGAAATCTGGCTCCTTCTTCCGCAACACCCGGTACGCCAACGACGCCGACAACGCCGACTACGCCGACAACGCCCACTACGCCCACAACACCGACGAGTTATACGGATTCTTTCCCGAGTCTGCCTAATCTCGATCCGGATTTTGCAGGCGCATACGCGTGGTCCGGACTGGGTTCCGAGGAGTATCTGTACGTTGATTCGCAGTATCTGCACGCGGGTACTATATATACGGACAACGGTACGGCTATCGGTACGGTATCAGGCGCGTCATACGATAAAACGACAAACACGCTGACGCTGAATAACTTTACCGGCGGCGTGATAGACGCAAACCTGCTCGGCAACGGATTCAAGATCGAGCTTATTGGCGAAAACTCGCTTGATTATATACGTATCTGGGGCGCGATGTACGGCGGAAGCGTAACGTTTACCGGAAGCGGAAGCATAAAGATAAATGAAAATCAAAATTACCCGACAGGTATCATGCTCGAATGCGAAGACAGCCCGTCGTGTATAATGATAGACAGAGAAGCGACCGTTGAGATCTTCGGTCAGCAGGCGATAGTCATCCACCGCACGACGCTTGAAACGGCTATATACGCCCTTCAGCCTGTCGTAATGACCGGAGGCGAGTATTCTGCCGGAGAATTCGTGGAGTACGAAGTAAACGTTACGGATGAAAACGGCGTGCCGCTGAAGGACGAAGACGGCAACTATATCACAAAGATAATGACCGTAAAAGATATAGGAGCGCAGCAGGGAATAGATCTGTACGACTATTCAGTCGTAGGATCCGACGGCAAACCGTCAAACCACGTGCTGTTCAAGCCGGAGAATTAACGTGTCGAATACGGAGTATGTTATGCAGCGAAACGATATGATCGATGAAGAGAAGTACTTTGCGGATAAAGGCCTGATGCTCTCACCCGGACAAAAGTTTTACAGGATACCGGATGAACATTTTGACCTGTACGGAGTATTCTATGACGACGCTGCGAAAAGATTTCTTAGAATGCCGCAAAGCGTTGCTGATAAGGTAAATCCCACCGTGGCGCAGCTCAACGCGTATACTGCGGGCGGCAGGATCAGATTCTCGACTGATGCGAACAAGATGTCTGTAACGGTAAGCTACGATGCGCTTAACGTAAACTGCCATATTTCCGCTCTCGGAAGCAGCGGTTTTATGCTTTTGCAGGAAACCGAGGGCGAAAACGGAGTGATTTCATATAAAATGGCAGCGCAGTTTGTTCCGGGTCACTACGCAAACGTCACGGATTCAAGCACACCTAACGGGTATTCGATAGAGAAGTATCTGCCGGGCGAGGGCATGCGGAATTTTATTCTGTATATGCCGACGTATAACGACGTAAAGGAGCTTGTCCTCGGATTTCCGGAAGGATCCCGTGTCTGTAGCGGGTTAAAGTACAGACGGGATGTCAAGCCGATACTGTACTACGGATCGTCGATCACGGAGGGCGGCTGCGCATCGCGGCCGGATATCCCGTATCAGTGCTTTATATCAAGATGGACGAATACGGATTTTATAAATCTCGGATTTTCAGCCGGCGCTCTCGGCGAGGTGACGATAGCGGAATATCTCGCCTCGCTCGATATGAGCGTGTTCGTATGTGATTACGACCACAACGCGCCGAACGCCGAGCATCTATGGAACACGCACGAGCGGCTGTTCAGAATATTCCGTGAAAAGCATCCTGATACACCTGTCATATTCATGTCAAAGCCTGATTTTGATCTTGATCCAACCGCGCCGCTCCGCCGTGAAGCCGTGAAAAGCACGTACGACAACGCCGTCGCGGAAGGAGATAAGAACGTCTATTTCGTAGACGGAGAAAGCCTCTTCGGCGAAACAGACAGAGAGATATGTACCGTCGACAGCACGCATCCTAACGACATCGGGTTTATAAGAATGGCAAAAAGGCTATATGATGAGCTGAAAAAGACGGGAGTACTATAATAAATAAGGTGTCGCTATGCGACATATTATGGTGGTTTTCCCACCCCTCAAGCTCGGCTTCGCCGAGAACCCCCCATACCCCCTGCCCCCTCCCGTCAATCTCCGAAGAGATTGAGGGGATGCTAATTGCGGAGGGAGAGTCACAAAATGACGATTGTATGGACGATCATTGATCATCAGTTTGTTATTGAGCTGCTAAAGCGACTGCTGATTCATTGCGGGGGAATCGTTCTTGATTTTTGCAAGGCATAAGTGCAGACTTCATCGTTAGTGCCTTGCAAAACCGCTTGCGGTGCCCGAAGAAATCTTCGCGTCGCTGCCGCGACTGTGCTTGATTTCTTTCGACCGCTGCGCTTTCCTCGCTTCGCTTTTTCCTCCACCGGAGGCGCGAAGCTCGTCAACCTCGGTCACCGCTAAAAACGAGCCCCCGGCTCGTTTTCTTAACGCTGCGTTCGATTCCAATAAAGTTGGTTGTAAACTAAAAAGGGGAATCGTTCTTGATTTTTGCAAAGCAATTTGTGCAGATTTCATTCCTGGTGCTTTGCAAAAATCTTCGGTCACCGCTAAAAACGAGCCCCCGGCTCGTTTTCTTAACGCTGCGTTCGATTCCCACAAAGTTGGATATAAACTAAAAAGGGGAATCGTTCTTGATTTTTGCAAGGCATAAGTTCAGACTTCATCGTTAGTGCCTTGCAAAAATCTTCGGTCACCGCTAAAAACGAGCCACCGGCTCGTTTTCTTAACGCTGCGTTCGATTCCTCCCTATGAAATGACTTACCAATAGAAAAGGACACCTTTTGGTGTCCTTTTCTATTGGTGACCCGTGGGGGAATCGAACCCCCGTTTCCAGCGTGAGAGGCTAGCGTCTTGGCCGCTTGACCAACGGGCCGATTGCTTATGCAGTATACCACATATAAACCGAAAAATCAAGGGGTTTTAACAAAAATTTTTGATTTTTTTCTGCTTTTTTTGAAAATGTTCAAAAACCACGTTTTATCTTCATCTGAAATACATCCGAAACACCGCAAAAGGACTGTATATATCACGCAAAGCACCGCAAAACCGACAAACAGCGTAACGATCATTGCGTCATAGTTGATATTCAAAAACGTGAATATAAGTTTTGTCATACACGCCGCGCCGGTCATGCAAAGACACGGCAAAAGTATCATTTTAAACAAATGCAGTTTTATCTTAACGCACGATAAAAGTTTTCTTATACTCATTGCAGCATTTAATATCTCACAAATATAGATAACTAACACGTAGCCTTTAATCCCGAATGGCGGCAGCAAAAAGAATACGAGAATAACGGACACAAGCGCGTCAATAATATTATAGCGCATTGAAGCAAACTGCTCGCCTAAACCTTTTAATATAGCGTCAGTCGTATTGTCAAGATACATCACGGGGATAAGAAAAGAGAATATCCTTATGTATTTTCCGGCTTCCGCGCTGTCGTACAGAAGCGTTCCCAGAACGTCCGAATAATACGCGAAAAATCCTGTCGCTGCAACGGAGAAAATGACGGTTATTTTCATTATCCTGCCCGTCACGTATTCTATTGACCGGCTGCTTTCCGTTTCTTTATACCGCGTCACTTCGGGTACTATCAAGCCCGTGAACGCCGTTAAAAACGCCATCGGGAAGAAGATCACAGGAAAAACCATGCCGGATATTACTCCGTATGAAGACAGCGCCTCAGTTGAAGTTGAGCCGTTTTTTACAAGTCCTTTCGGTATCAATAGATGCTCAAGCGTCACGAGTGCGGATCTTATATATGAGCTTACGGCAATCGGTACCGCCATTTTTATAAGTCTTCCCGTCAAGTCGGACGACGGCGGTGCAGTTAAATCTCTTACATGCCGTATATCAAACAAATACAAAACAAAAGAGACGGCAAAGGACAAAAATTCAGATAAAAGCATACCCGTCACAATCGCGACGGACGCCGCCTCAATCCCTTTATCCGAAACGCACACGAGCAGCGCGGCGGTAAAGAAAATGCGTATGAATTGCTCAAGAATGTTTGTCGCGGCGTTTTTGGCAACTCTTCTCACCGCGGAAAAATAACCGGACAGCGCGGCGGAAACGGCAAGCGGCGGCAGACTGAAAGCGAGTATTCTAAGCGACCGCAGAGCTCTTATATCGCCGAGCCAGTTTGTCGCTATTATTTCCGAGAATGACATAAGCAAAACGCCGCCTGTTACACCGAAAATAAGTGCGTATATTATGCACCGCACCATAGCGGCGCGCACGCCTTTTCCCGAGCCTCTGACGATCTGCTGTGATACGAGACGCGTTGCGGACAGCGATATTCCCGACGTTGCAAACGTAACGGCAAAAGCGTATACGGACATAATAAGAGAAAAAAGTCCTACGCCGGCGGCTCCGACTTTTTCGGTTATGTATACGTTAAAAGCTACGGTAAGTAGCCGCATTGTCACGGACGTAACGGTAAGTATAAGTCCGTTTATAATAAACTGCTTGACAAGCCTCAAATTTAACCCCGTTTGAAAATTGTTTTTTATATTGTTCAAATTATAATATTGTATAAAGACAAAATTTATGATACAATTATACAGATTTATCCACTACCTATATATGAAAGGCTGACCGAATGAAGAAAACAATAATTGCCGTACTTGCTCTTATAATTGCAGCTTGCACGGTCTCCTGCAACGTTATAATAACAACGCCGGAGACGAGTGCCGAAAGCACATCGTCTGACACAACGGAAAATACCGGTACAGAAACGCAGACGGAATATCCTCATTCCAATATGGAGTTAGCGCCTCTTGACGATATAATCGCCACTGCGGAAGGTCTGAGCGTCAAAGTATCCACGTTCAAATACTTTTTTATGGACGAGTATTCATCGTTTATAAGCAACTATTATTACTATCTCTCCTACTACAATTTTGACGAGACGATACCTCTGCACGATCAGCAGAATGAACTCGGAAGCGAACCGATGAGCTGGTACGAGTTTTTCCTTGAAAGAGGAAAATCCAGCTTTGAGCAGTATGCAAAGTTTGCCGTTATGGCAATAAAAGAAGGCATTTCGCTTGACGATGAAGACAACGCGAAAATTGAAGACAATCTCAAATCCATAGACGATATTGCTGCCGAGAATTCAAAGACGTTTGATGAATATATGGCGCAGTTCATGGGCGAGGGAATGACGCGTGATCGTATAAAGGCGGCGCTTGAGCTGTCACAGCTCGGATATAAGTATTATCTCAAGCTTTACAATACTCCGCAATATACGGACGCCGATATAGAAGCGGCCTATAACGATTCAAACGGCGAGTATTCGCTCGTTGACTATAACGAAGCGGTGATAAAAGCGGTTTACGACGAGACGGATTCAGAAGATGCGGTAAACGCCGCTAAAGAAGAAGCAAAAACAAAAGCGGAAAAGATGAAAGAGCTGATAGACACAGGTACGAGTTTTGCAGACGCGTATAAAGCCGCCGCCGCGGTAACCGAAGAAAATTCGGAAACAGAAGCGGAAACCGCAGAGGAACAGAAGGACGAATATCTGTATACCGGAATGGAATATTCAAGCCTTGACCGTTATAAATTCTTATATGAAAAAGATACAGTCGAGGGTCAGGTAAATATAACGTATGACGATTCCGGCAACGCATCCGTAGTGCAGTGCGTCAAACTGCCGTATAAGAACACGCAGAAGACAATAAACGTCCGCCACATCCTTTTAAGCTCATCCGATTACAGTACGGAAGACGATGCGTACGCGGCGGGACAGAAGCTGCTGCAGCAGATAAACGAAGCGGATGATCCGAAGGCTGAATTTATAAAACTCGTTCCGGAATATTCGTCAGATACAGGTTCTAAAACAAACGGCGGTCTGTATGAAAACGTCGTTCCCGGAGCTATGGTAACGGAGTTCAACGACTGGTGCTTTGACAGCGCACGAAAGGTGGGCGACACAGGACTTGTCCTTACCGATTACGGTTATCATATCATGTATTTAGACGGCTACGGCGAAGAGATCTGGTATTACAACTGTGAAGCCAGCCTGCGGCAGGAAGCGTTTGAAAATGCTGCTGACGAGATATACGAGACGGTAGAGATAACCTATAACGAGGATCTGCTTGACAGAATCACAAAATAACAGCGGAGCTATGCATGAAGACTGTAAAAATCATAAACCCTGCCGCCGGGCAGGGAAAAGCCGTTAACGAGATCACTGAAGATACAAGATATTACGTCAGTAAATCCGTAGGCGACGTGGAAAAATACGTTTATAAAACGCTTTTAAAAGAACCGGATATGCATTTTATAGTATGCGGAGGCGACGGCTCTATCAATGAAGCGGTAAACGGCATAATGCGCGCACAGGCTCAGGACACGGCGATACTTTCCGCAATAGGAACGGGCACCGGAAACGACTTTATAAAGTACGATAAATACGCTCACAGCCGCGGCACGTCCGTCAAATGCGACGTTATAAAATACGGTGACAGATATTACATAAATATCTTGAACGTCGGGTTTGACTGTACGGTCGTTTCAAAGACTGAGAATTTAAAGAAAAAACCGCTTATCTCCGGCAGCTTTGCCTATATCTGCGGCGTTGTAGGCACCGTGTTCGGCGAGTACGGTACTAAAATGCATATAAAGATAGAAAACGAAAAAGGCGAAGAAGAAGAGTTTTGTGACAATTATATGCTCTGCGTCGCGGCAAACGGCCAGTATTACGGCGGCGGCTTCAAGCCCGCTCCTCTTGCCGATATAACAGACGGTTTGGCGGACCTTGTGCTTGTTAAAAAAGTAAAACGGACAGAAATACCGTCGATCATAGGCAAGTATAAAAAAGGCGAGCATATAGATAAAGAAAAAAGAGATATAATAGATAAATTCAAGGATATAATGGTTTACAGACGCGCAAGAAAAATTTCCGTCTCCGGTATCGAAAGTATCTGCGCGGACGGTGAGATCGAAAAGTGTGAAAGCATTGATATTGAAGTCGTCCCGAAAGCCATCAACTTTATGTTCTGATACAAAAAAGCCTTCTTTTAAGGCTTTTTTTGCATAATGCGTAATATAAAGCGAAAGAAAAAGCACATAAGTATTGGAAGACGAAAGAAAAAAGAGGAACGGAATGGACAGCGGAAAGATAGTAAAACTGTTTATAAACAGAGACGAAAGCGCGATTAAAGAGCTGTCGGCTTTTTGCGGTGCAAAAATGAAAGCCG
>JAEEGW010000329.1 GCA_016280525.1 Clostridiales bacterium | reverse complement strand
GTTGTTTACGGTCCCCGCAGGCTGCTTCTACCCCGCCCCGAAGGTCGATTCCGCCGTGGTGAGATTCAAACTGCGAAAGCTTCCGGAATACGAGCCGGAAAACAAAGAGCTTATGTTTGAGATAATCAAATACGCGTTTTTACAGAGAAGAAAGACTTTGTCCAACGCCCTGTCCGCAAACAAAGCTCTTTCAAAGGACTTAATAGACGCGGCGATAAGGGACTGCGGATTTGATCCGCGCGTACGCGGAGAGGCGTTGTCTATCGGCGACTTCCGCAGGCTGAGCGACGCTCTGACAAAGAAAATGTAAACGAACTGTTAAATGTCTGTCGAACGGTTTTTCGGCGGAATTTAGCGGAAATATATTGACAAACGGCGCATTTTGTTTTATTATATCCCCGTAAATCATTACCGGGAGAAACTGACTATGGACGCGCTTTTGCCAAACAGCGATTTGATCAGAGCTGGCGATCTTTACGGCAAGTACAAAAACATAAAAGAAAAGACCGTTAACCTGTACGGCGGCATATGCGTGCAGTATTTTCTGCTTAAAGGTATGTCCGCCGAAACGGGAAACAGCGTATACAGTATTTTATGCGTTGAATACGACGGCGATACTTTAACAGACAGCGAATTCATATTTGATATAACGTCGGATGCGGCGGCGGCCGAGCGGATCTATAATATCATTTTAAGAAACACGGTAACGCCGTGCTGCTTATTTGACGTGTTTGACAACGTGTTATACGATTTATTGAAATAAATATTAACAGGAGCATATTATGCAATTACAGGAATCAGGCGAAATGTATCTTGAAACGATACTCATACTGTCGGAAAAACTGAAGAACGTGCGCTCGATAGACGTGGTGGAATATATGAATTTCTCAAAGCCGTCCGTCAGCCGCGCCGTGGGGCTTTTAAAGAACGGCGGATTTATAAACGTGGACGGATCCGGCTACATAACGCTGACGAAACCGGGCTTTGAGCTTGCGAGCAAGATATACGAGCGTCACACGATACTGACGCATCTTCTTACGCGCCTCGGCGTTGACGAAAGCATCGCGTCAAACGACGCCTGCCGTATAGAACACGTTATAAGCGACGAAACTTTTGAAGCCATAAAAAAACACATAGCTCAGTATTCATAAGTATTATACAGCGACCGTCCGTTTTCATACGGACGTCGTTTCATATTTGCAAGGAGGAATTATGAGAACAGGTATACAGTGGTGCCCCGAATATGACGTGGGATCAAAGCTCGGCGAGCTTTACGTCATAAAAGAGCTCGGATACGACTGCGTCGATCTGCAGTCGTTCTGCCACACGGAAAACGATTTTTTCGGACAGCCGGAAGAGACGGAAAAAATATTTAAACTCGTACACGATACGGCGGCGGACGCGGGGATAACCATAAGCCAGACTCACGGGCCGTGGCGCTGGCCGCCGCAGGACGCGACGAAAGAAGAAAGAGACGAGCGGTATGAAAAAATGGTGCGCTCGCTTTACGGCACGGCGGCGGTCGGCTGTACTGATATGGTCATACATCCCATAATGCCGTTCGGCGATTATCAGAACCCGCATCCGCAAGAATTTTTGGAGATGAATCTCGAATTTTTCGGCAGGCTTACGGAAGAAGCCGTAAAAGCCGGCGTCGTTATAGATTTTGAAAATATGCCCATGCCGGCGCTTTCGCTTGCCACGCCGTATCAGATACTTGATTTCGTTAAAAAGATAAATTCGCCCAATTTCCGCGTATGCCTTGACACAGGCCACTGCGCCGTAACGAAAAACGATCCGGCTGAGGCGGTAAGAGCCATAGGCAAAGAATATCTGCGCGTTCTCCACGTTCACGACAACGACGGAAAAGGCGACTTCCACTGGCTGCCGGAAACGGGCGTGATAAACTGGGGCGATTTCTCCAAAGCTCTGCACGAAATTGGATATGAGGGCGTTTTCTCGCTTGAAACGGACGTAAAGAGTGCCGGACTTTCGCCGGAAGAATATAAGGCGCAAAGGATAAAATTAGCGCAAACCGCAAAAAGACTTGCAAACGGATAATATTTTGTAATAAAAATCAAAAACGGCTTGATTTTTTTCCTTTTATATGTTATTATGTAACAAAGACTATTTTGAAAGGTTGCAATTATGAAGAAAAAGATCACAAATAAACTGTTATGGCTTTTTGCCGTCGGTCAGTTCGGATGGAGTCTTTTGTCCGGTCTAATATCAAGCTGGATGGTATATTACTATATCCCGGCTATAGGTTCGGAGAATTCCGGTATATTCGGTACCGGGTTCATCACGCAGAAAAGGTTTTTCTTGGGTCTTACGATCTTCGGCATCATTATGATGATAGGCAGGATCTTTGACGCGATAACCGACCCGCTCGTTGCAAGCTGGTCCGACAGGAGCACTTTCAAAGGCGGCAGACGCATACCGTTCATGAAAGTTATCGCAATTCCGTTTGCGCTCATTACAGTCGGCGTATTCGTGTTCCCGCAGGTACCGGGCAACGAAGTTTTAAACGATATAATCATTTTCGTTACGCTGATACTGTTCTATCTGTTCATGACTATTTACTGCACTCCGTACAACGCGCTTATATCCGAGTTCGGAGACACGCAGCAGCACCGTATAAACGTGTCCACGTATATATCCTTGACGTATATCGCCGGTCTTACGCTCGCATTTCTGGTGCCGAATATAGCCGGCATGCTTCAGGGCGCTCTCGGCGTCGCGAACTCCGTAAGAGCCGCTATCGGCATTATGTCGGCTCTGGCGTGCGTAGCCATGATACTTCCGTCGTTTTTGATCAAAGAACGCGATTACATAGAAGCTAAACCCGTAAGGACGCCGGCTTTCAAATCGCTGTTCTCCACGTTCAAGAACGGTCAGTTCCGCAGATTCGTATACAGCGACGTGATATATTTCTTCGCCGTGACGCTGTTCCAGACCGGTCTTGCGTATTATGAAACGCTGCTTATGCACATACCCGCGGGAAACACCATAGTCCTTATGGCTATCATGACGCTCGTAAGTCTTGCTCTGTATTTCCCGGTCAAC
>JAEEGW010000328.1 GCA_016280525.1 Clostridiales bacterium | reverse complement strand
GGTCTCGCGCCATGAAAGCGAACCGCCCTTGTGCTTCAGAAACGCCTTTAAGGTTATGCCCTCTATATACTCCATAACGATGTACTTGGTGTTTCCCTTGACCGATACGTCGTATATATTGACTATGTTTTCGTGAGATAACATAGCGACGGCTTTGGATTCGTTTATGAAGCGTCGCAGCGCCTCGGTATCTCCCGCAACATCGTTTTTGAGCATTTTTATGGCAACGGTACGGTTCATGAGTATGTCCTCCGCCTTGAAAACGATAGCCATACCGCCGACGCCTATGACTTTTTCTATTTTATACCGTTTGTCAAATACTCTGCCGATGTATTTATCAAATGCATCCATTTATATACCTCACACTAATCTCAATCGTTTTCGGCCAGGATGACCGTTATGTTGTCGGGTCCGCCCGCCTTGTTCGCGGCGTCTATAAGTCTTCTGACTTTTTTGTCCCCGCTTACGGTCTCATCCGTGACCGTCTCGTATATAAAGCTCTCGTCAAGCGCGTTTGTCAGTCCGTCCGAGCAGAAAAGCAGCCGCTCCGGTATCTCGTCAAGCCTGTATATATCCGGCTCTACCCGGTCTTCGGTGCCTAAGCATTTAGTTATCATGTTCCTCTGCGGATGGGTAGCCGCTTCTTCCTTTGTGATACGGCCGATATCTATAAGATACTGCACGTATGAATTGTCCTTGCTTATCTGGTGAAGCTCTCCCCTGCCGGTCTCGTACAACCGGCTGTCTCCGACGTTCAAGGCTATTACTCCGTCGTTCAGTATGATAGCCGCTATGACGGTCGTTCCCATGCCTTCAAGCGACGGGTCCTCGCTGCGTTTGAATATCTCGGCGTTTGCCGTCTGCGCGGCTCTGAACAGAAGTTTTTCCGCGTCGTTTTTCGTTATTTTTTTGGTTGACTGCATGGCTTCAAGAAGTCCGCCCGTTATGCAGTTGTCAAACGCCTGCATCGCGGCGGAGCTTGCCTCCTCGCCGCCGTTGGCTCCGCCCATGCCGTCAAAAACGGCGCAGAGCGCAAGATCGTCACCGAATTCTCTGATCAGAAAACGGTCCTGGTTGACGGGACGGCGTACGCCGGTATCGCTTTTTCCGTAGATCCTCATTGTTTTTACCGAATTACTTTCATAGTTTTAAATTATTTACCAAACTATCTATCTTTTAATTATAATACTTTAAAACGCAGATAGTATGAATTTTTATTAAATTTTTGGCTATAACGGTCACATACCGCCGTTACTTTCGTATTTTTGGGCTCTTAGCTGCCCGCAGGAGGCGTTAATATCCGCGCCGAGCCTTTTGCGCACGGTGGCGTTCACGCCGTTTTTTTCAAACGTTTTTACGAACTTTTCCGTCATTATCTTCTCTCCGCGGCGGAAATCTCGCTCTTTTATCGGGTTGACCGGTATTAAATTTACGTGTATCGCCATACCGGGAAGATTTGATTTAAGCAGATTTGCAAGTTCTTTCGCGTCTTCTTCCGAATTGTTTTTGCCGTCTATCAAGGCGTATTCAAAGCTGATGCGTCTGCCCGTTTTTTCAAAATAATCACGGCACGCGGGAAGCAGGACTTCTATCGGATATCTGCGGTTTACGGGCATTATCTCGTTTCTCTGCCCGTTTGTCGGGCTGTGGAGCGAAACGGACAGCGTCACGGGAAGTCCTTCGTCCGTAAAGCGCTTTATGCCGTCCACAAGTCCGCAGGTGGATAACGAAATTTTGCGGCAGCTTATGTTCGCGCCGTTTTCGTTATTGAGCAGTTTTATGAACCGAATCACGTTGTCGTAATTGTCAAACGGCTCGCCCATGCCCATTATAACGACGTTCGAGACGCGCTCGCCTGCGTCTTTCTGCGCTTCGTATATCTGCGACAGCATTTCCGAGGCGTACAGGTTTCTCTGCAGTCCGTGCAGAGTTGAGGCACAGAAGCGGCAGCCCATGCGGCAGCCCGCCTGGCTCGATACGCAGACGGTGTTTCCGTATTCGTGGCGCATGAAAACGCTTTCTATGAATTCATTATCAAAACATTTGAACAGATATTTGACCGTGCCGTCTTCCGATACGAGTTTGTTTTCTATCGTTACGGACGGTATGACACACCGCGTTTCCAGCTTTTCCTTCATCTTTTTCGGGATATTGGACATCTGCTCAAGCGAAGCGCCGGTGTGCAGCCATTTAAAAAGCTGTTTTGATCTGTATTTTTCCTCGCCTATCGATAAGACGAACTCTGTGAGCTCATCCTCGTACATTGATAAAATATCGGGCAGCATTTTACTTCCTTCTTATTTTTGCTGTATAAAATCCTTCAACTCCGTCCGTATGCGGATAAAACGTTTTTTCAAATAAAAGCTCAAAATCTTTGTTGTTTCTAAGAAATTCAGAAACGTTTTCGCAGTTTTCGGACGAAAGAACGGTGCAGGTGGAATAGACCATTATCCCGCCTTTTTTCAGATACGTTGACGCGGCCTGAAGAATGGCTCTCTGCGTTGATATGAGCCGCTGCATATCCGTTATCTCTTTGTATCTCATATCCGGCTTCTGGCCTAAAACGCCTAAACCGGAACAAGGCACGTCGCATATAACGCGGTCGCATACGCCGCAAAGCTCCGTCAGAGGCTCGCGCCCGTCGTGCTCGTCGGTTTTAATGATATTTATACCGAGTTTTTCCGCGGTCTTGTCTATGAGTTTTAATTTGTTTTTATGTATGTCGTATGCGTAAATTTTGCCGCTGTTTTTCATCTGTATCGCGGCGGAAACCGTCTTGCCGCCAGGTGCGGCGCATACGTCCGCGACGGTCATGCCGGTCTGTGCGTCAAGCGCGGCGGTCGCCGCCTGGCTTGCGCCGTCTTCAACGTAGGCGAGATCGCC
>JAEEGW010000327.1 GCA_016280525.1 Clostridiales bacterium | reverse complement strand
GGTCCCACCCCTCAATACCCCCCAACCCCCCTCTTACCCCTCCCGCAATCTCCAAACGAGATTGAGGGGGAGCGAAATTAAAAACATCAAAGGAGGATCAAAATGACAGACAACTTCGTTTTTCGGCTATCCCGGTCCTTCCGTAAAAGACCGCGGAGAGCGCAAAGGCACCGTTGAATACAAGTAGGGATCAGCATTGAAAATAGAAAACAATATACTTAAACATTATCTGAAAAACGTATACTTCATAACCGGAACGTCGTACGCGGGCAAATCCACGACTGTGAAAATGCTTGCGGACCGTTACGGTATGATCTTCTGCGGCGAAAACTACCACAGCAGAGTGTCCGACGCTGTCGCCGACCCCGATCATCAGCCGGATATATCTTATCTTAACACGCTTACGGACTGGCGCGATTTCGTTCTGCGCCCGCCGGAGGAATACGAGCGCTGGATATACGGCACGGGCAGGGAAGCCGCGGAATTTGAGGTGGCCGAGCTGATCTCAATATCTCAGGACAAAAAAGTAATAGCGGACACGAATATTCCGGTCGATATTTTAAAAGAAATATCGGACTATGATCACGTCGCCGTCATGCTTTGCCCGCAGTCAATGAGCGTTGACAGATTTTTTGACAGGTCCGACCCGGAAAAGCAGTTCATTTTAAGCGTTATACTAAGCTGTGACGACCCGGACGCCACCATGGAAAACTACCGTCGCGGTCTTGAACTTATAAACGGCAAAAAGCATTACGACGAATTGGCGAACAGCGGCTTTTTCGCGGTCGTCCGCGAAGATAACGGGCGTGACACAAGAGAAGAAGTGTGCGATAAGATAGCAAAACATTTCAAATTGATTTAAGGACAAAACAGAGCATAAAATGACAGGACAAAAACGGAAATCTCCTGTATAATGATATCATTCAGGGAAAGGAGATGACAGACATGGAGTGGCTTACCGGCATCCGCACGGCGATAAATTATATGGAGGAGCATCTGAGGGACGATATTGACGTAACAGATATAGCAAAACAGGTGTATATCTCCCCGTTCTTTCTGAGCCGCGGGTTTGCTCTTATGACCGGCTGCGGTATAGGCGAGTATCTTCGCAACCGCAGACTTTATCAGGCGGCGCTCGACCTTAAGGAGACTGATGAAAAAGTCATAGATATAGCCCTGCGCTACTGCTACGATACGCCGGAGAGCTTTACAAAAGCGTTTTCGCGTTTTCACGGCGCATCGCCCTCTCAGGTGCGCGGCGGCGCTCCTGCCCGCGTTTTCCTGCCTCTGAAAATCAACATTTCAATACACGGAGGTAATCAGATGGATTACAAGATCACACCAATGTTCCCGTTCAAAGTAATAGGTTTTCAGCGGGTGTTCGACAACGAGACCGCGTACGAAAAGATCCCGGAATTCTGGGATGAGATATGCGAAAAGTACGCGTATAACGTCTACGCCGGAAACGAGCCGTCAAACCCGTACGAAAAAGCGCTTGTGGATAACTGCATAGGCGAATACGGCGTCTGCATAGACGATATTGGCGGCGGAAAATTCAGATATCTGGTAGCAGGAAAATACGTAGGCGGAGAAGTGCCGGAGGGCATGGTTGTGTACGAATTTCCGCGCGGAGACTGGGCGGTCTTCGACTGCATCGGACCGCTGCCCGACGCGCTTCAGAGCGTCAATACGCGCATTTTCAACGAATGGCTGCCGGGCAACCCGGACTACGAGTTCAGCGGAGTTGCAAACGTTGAATGGTACGACTGCATAAACGGAGAAAAGACGGACGCGGACTATCACAGCGCGGTCTGGATACCGGTAAAAAAGAAATCGTAAACAAAACAAAACGGAGAGAAGAATGAAAGAACTTTTTGAGCTGTTTTTTACATTTTTCAGAATAGGGCTGTTCACGTTCGGCGGCGGATACGCCATGATCCCGCTTATCGAGAACATCTGCGTTGAAAAAAAAGAGTGGATAACCCACGATGAAATGATGAATATAACGGTGATAGCGGAGTCTACGCCGGGGCCGATCGCCATAAACTGCGCGACGTACGTGGGTTTGAAGAAAAAAGGCGTGTGGGGCTCCGTTGCGGCTACGCTCGGCGTCGTTTTGCCGTCTTTTATTATCATTCTTCTCATCTCGTTTTTCCTTGACAGGTTCTTGGAGATAAAATGGGTGCAGAGCGCGTTTCACGGCATAAAAATAGCCGTAGGAATCCTCATAGTCGACGCGGCTGTGAAAATGATAAAGAAATCGGAAAAAAAGCCGCTTTACATCATAATAACGGCAATAGCTTTTGCCGCCCTGATGCTTATAAACGTGTTCTCGCTCAAAGTATCTACAATCGTTCTTATGCTTGCCGCGGCGGTCGCGGGGCTCATCGCTTATCTTATTAAGCGCCGCGCCGGAGAGGAGGCGAAGAAATGATATTTTTACAGCTTCTTCTCGGTTTTCTTGAAATAGGCGTTTTCTCGTTCGGCGGCGCGTACAGCGCGATACCGCTCATACGCGAGGTCGTCTTGTCTTACGGCTGGATAGACGACGATAAACTATCTTATATGATAGCCGTGAGCGAAAGCACGCCAGGGCCTATAATGGTCAACATGGCGACGTATATAGGCAGCGAAAAAGGCGGTGTTCCCGGCGCTTTAATAGCGACGTTTGCCGTCATACTTCCCGCGTTTCTTATAGTTCTGATCCTGACTTTACTGTTTAAGAATCTCGTAAAAAAAGGCGTCGTGCAGTCCGT
>JAEEGW010000326.1 GCA_016280525.1 Clostridiales bacterium | reverse complement strand
TTTGCGTATTTTTTATAATTATATCCGTAAAATATTAAGAATTCAATATATTTTATGCAAATAGAATTAACTTTCTATTTTCTGTTTATGACAAAAGCATCCTGTCGTTGTCAAGTATCCTGCCCGCCGCGTCCTTGAAGCGCTGCAGCAGATCGTCCACCGTCAGGCTCGCCCGCTCTTCGCCGCTCGTATCGAAAATTATCTGTCCGTCCATCATCATTACCGTGCGCGTGCCGAGCTGCAGGGCGGAGGACATGTTGTGAGTTATCATAAGACAGGTCAGTTTATTTTCGGAAACCGTCTTTTCCGTAACGTCAAGTATCTTTTCCGCCGCCGCGGGATCGAGCGCCGCCGTATGCTCGTCAAGCAAAAGCAGTTTGGGCGGGTTTATCGTCGCCATTAAGAGAGATACCGCCTGACGCTGACCGCCGGACAAAAGTCCCACCGGCGTTTTCATGCGGTCTTCAAGTCCCAGCCCGAGCGACGCGACGCGTTCTTTCAACGCGTGTCTTTCGGCTCTTCTGCTGATAGACAGCCAGTTGCCGCCGCCCGCCGCCAGAAGCAGATTTTCCTCCACCGTCATGGACGGCGCGGTGCCCGTTTTCGGGTCCTGGAAAAGCCTGCCGATGAACCGCGCGCGCTTGAAATCCGGCATGAGCGTTATATCTTCGTTATCAAGCGTTATACTGCCCGTGTCCGGCAGGAATGCGCCGGATATAGCGTTGAAAAGCGTGGATTTTCCGGCTCCGTTAGAGCCGATTATCGTTATGAATTCTCCGTCGTTTACGCGCAGGTTTATGTCGGATAACGCTTTTTTCTCGTTGACCGTCCCGGGATTGAAGGTCTTTGAAACGTTCTTTAACTCTAACATTTTAAGCCTCCTTCCGCTTGAACAGCCGCTTTGAAAGCGCCGGATACTGCTTTTTAAGATACGGTATGAATATCGCGAATATTACTATCACGGCGGAAACGAGCTTTAACATATACGCCGGCATCTGGAAACGCAGAGCGATAGCGTATACAAGGCGGAATATGATGCCGCCGACCACCGCGCCAATGGCTCTGACTTTGATAGACCCGCGTGAGAACAGCGTGCCGCCTATGAGCAGGGAAGCGAGCGCTACCGTGACCATGCCCTGGCCCATGTTAATATCCGCCAGCTTCTGCGACTGCGCTAAAAGACAGCCGGACAAAGCCGTAAAAGCGTTTGCCACGCACAGACCGACGGTAGTGGTGAAGACCGGGTTTATTGACGAATATCTGACCATTTCCGTATTGTCGCCCGTCGCGCGTATCGCAAGACCGAGGCGCGTTTTAAGAAATACGGACAGGAAAACGACGGTGAGCGCGACCGCGATGAGAGCCACTATGACCTTATACCAGCCGTTCAGAAACGTGCCGGATAAAAGCGCCTTCATTTTTGTGAAGACCGTCTCCGTCGTGTTCAGGTTTTTCAGCGACGCGCCGCCGAGCACGGCAATGTTCACGGAGTAAAGACCGGTGTTGACTATGATGCCGGAAAGCAGGCT
This sequence comes from Clostridiales bacterium, assembly GCA_016280525.1. Lineage (GTDB taxonomy): Bacteria > Bacillota > Clostridia > Oscillospirales > CAG-272 > UBA1248. The sequence goes on along the minus strand of JAEEGW010000326.1, from coordinate 1,020 downwards.
GTTTATGCCCATTCGCGTCTGTAAAAACGCGGTGACGAAGCCGGAGCATACGCCCGCCGCCATCGCCGCCGGTATCGCAAGATACGGATGTCCGGACAGAGCGACCACCGCGCCGACCGCCGCGCCCAGCGTAAAGCATCCGTCAGTGGACAGATCGCACACGTTGAGCATGGAATACGATAAAAACAGCGCCAGAACGGTGAGCGAGCCTATAAGTCCGAGCTCTAAGACCGACTGCGCGATATTCAAAACGTCGGAAAATCCCATTTGGTTTTTTGCCTTTCATGATTGGGACGAGCGGTGCCCGTCCGGAAATAATAAAGAAGAAATAAGAAAGAATAAAGAATAAAAATCGGTGTCGGCGGAGCCGACGAATATGGGTGGTCACCCACCCCTCAAGCTCGGCTTCGCCGAGAACCCCCCATAACCCCCTGTCCCCTCCCACCAAATCTACGATTTGATGGGGTGGACGAATCCCGCTTGCGGTGCCCGAAGAAATCGGCGCGTCACTGCCGTGACTGTGCTTGATTTCTTTCGACCGCTGCGCTTTCCTCGCCTTGCTTCATCTTCCCCCGGAAGCGCAAGGCTCGTCTACCCCAAACCCCGCCATCCCCCCGAAGTTTCGGGGCTTTTCATGTCCCTCGGAAAATTTTGGGGGAGGGGCCGAGGGGTTCCCCGTTGCGAACATAGTGAGCAACGGGGGTTTCGGAGGGGAAGGGGGTTTGGGGGTTGGCGGCGCGTCAGCGGCGCCGGAGGGGTGGGACCCCCAATTCAAATTCCGCAGGACACGGAAACGGGCGATCGGCGATCGCCCGCGCAGTTTTGAATAAGCGTCTTAACGCTTATTCAAAACTTTCCGCCGTCTTTATAGGCTGTACTTTCGTGCAGAACGGCTTGAAGGTCTCCGCAATATCGTCGTATTTGACGCCGAGCTTTTCGCATATGTCGGTATTTACCGTCGCCGTGCCGTTGTCAAAGGTCTTTACCGGAACGGTGCCCGGATCCTTTTTATTCAAAAGT
>JAEEGW010000325.1 GCA_016280525.1 Clostridiales bacterium | reverse complement strand
TTTCAGAAATTTTTATTCCTTTTTTACGCATTACCTCTAGACAAATTCTTTCTTCTGGTGTAAAATGAGTATACGGCTTCATCTTGTCCTCCGTGCATTATGATGGGGTGGTAACTTCATTTTACACCTTGGACATCTTGAAGTCAATATTTATTTTTGTTGCACTTGATATTATAGCATGCCCCCCTCGGCCCCTCCCGCAATCTTAAAAAAGATTGAGGGGGCGCGAGGAAAATGAAATTCGTTCCGTACCGGAACGGATGAAATCGGCTTTGCCGATGAAATCACTTCGTGATGAAATCCGCCTCACGGCGGGTTGACTGTAGGGGCGACCAGTGGTCGCCCGCCGAAATTTGCATTAAACAAAACGGGCGATCAATGATCGCCCCTACAGCCGCAAAATCGCCCCGAGAGAATTCTCGGGAGGGGAAAGAGGGGGGTTGGGGGGTATTGAGGGGTGGAACCACCCAAACGCGGCGTAAGCCGCACAGACCGTCGCGCCAGCGACACCGGTTTTTATTCTTTCTTCTTTCTTCTTTATTATTTATTCTTTCGGCGGTCGTCGCCATATAGTATTGAAAATATTAAGATAAATTTTATAAGGAACCAATATGTCAAATCTTGTAATCATTGAGTCGCCGGGTAAAACGAAGGCGCTTGAAAACTATCTCGGACGCGGATATAAGGTCGTTGCGTCAAAAGGTCACGTAAGAGACCTGCCGAAAAGCTCTCTCGGAGTTGATATTGAAAACGGCTTTACCGCGAGTTACGTAAATATCAGAGAAAGGTCGGAGCTGCTCAACCGTCTGAGAGCGGAAGCCAAAAAGGCGGACACCGTATATCTCGCAACGGACCCCGACCGCGAGGGAGAGGCTATTTCCTGGCATCTTCTTTCCGTCATAGACACGCCGGAGAGCAAGATCCGCCGCGTTACGTTCAACGAGATAACGAAAAGCGCGGTGCAGGCGGGCATGGCTTCGCCGAGAAGCATAAATATGGACCTTGTCAACTCACAGCAGACAAGGCGCATACTTGACAGGATAGTCGGCTATAAGCTCAGTCCGTTTCTGTGGCATACCGTCCGCTCGGGCCTGTCCGCGGGACGCGTTCAGTCCGTCGCGACGAGGGTCGTGGTTGACCGTGAAAATGAAATAAGGAATTTCGTACCGCAGGAATACTGGCGCATTGAAGCGCAGCTCAAAACCGCGGACGGAAAGTCTTTTGTCGCTAATTATTTCGGCAAAAACGGAGAAAAAGCGGAGCTTCACACAAAAGAAGAGGCGGATAAAGTATATAACGGCTCGATAGATAAGGATTTTATCGTATCGTCCGTCAAAAAAGGCACGAAATCCCGCGCGCCCCAGCCTCCGTTCACGACGTCTACTCTGCTTCAGGACGCGTCGCGCAAGCTGAACTTCCGTTCCGCCAAAACGATGAAGGTCGCGCAGGAGCTTTACGAAGGCATTGATCTCGGCCCCGAGCACGGCGGCTCGCAGGGTCTTATAACGTATATGAGAACGGACTCCGTCAGAATCTCGGCGGAGGCCATAAGCGCCGTGCGCGACGTTATACGGGGCACCTACGGCGACAAATATCTGCCCGGAAAGCCGCGTTACTTCAGGACGAAGGCGTCCGCGCAGGACGCGCACGAGGCGATAAGACCGTCGCACGTGGAAAACACGCCGGAGCTTATAAAAAGCAGGCTCAGCACGGATCAGTATAAGCTGTATAAGCTCATCTGGGAACGTTTCGTCGCCTGTCAGATGGAAGCGGCCGTGTTCGATACCGTTAACGCCGTTATTAACGCGGGCGAATACGAATATCACGCGTCCGGAGTTTCCGAAAAGTTCAAAGGCTACCTCGCTTTGTATGAAGAGGGCGCGGACGAAAAGAAACAGAAAGAGGAAAAACTCCCGCCGCTGTCCGAGGATGAAAAACTGACGCTCAACAAGCTTCAGAGCGAGCAGAAATTCACGGAACCGCCCCCCAGATACACCGAGGCTTCCTTGATGAAATTCCTTGAAGAGCAGGGGATAGGCAGACCGAGCACGTACACGCCTACGATCACGACCATAATTTCGCGCGGTTACGTAAGCCGCGAGGGAAAAACGCTTTCCGCGACGGAGCTGGGCGAGCTTACCGTCAAGCTTATGAAAGACAATTTCCCGGATATAATAGATTACCGCTTCACCGCGGGCATGGAAACGAAGCTTGACGATATCGCAAACGGCAGCGCGAGCATGGAGACGGTCCTCGGCTCGTTCTGGAAGACTTTCTCCTCCGATCTGAAAAAAGCGGAAGAAAAATCAAAAGAAGACAAAGAAAAATACGTTGAGCAGACGGATATCATCTGCGACAAATGCGGCGCCAAGATGATAGTGAAAAGCGGGCGTTTCGGCAAATTTGCCGCCTGCCCGAATTATCCGAAGTGCAAAAACACCGTAAAACTCGATAAAAACGGCAAGCCCGCAGCGGTAAAAGAGAGACCGGAGCCGGAAAAAACGGACATGGTCTGCGAAAAATGCGGCGCCCCCATGGTCATACGCACAAGCAGATACGGAAAATTCTATTCCTGCTCCAATTTCCCGAGATGCAAAAACACGAAGCCGCTTGAAAGCGCGGCGCAGGCTTTCTGTCCCGAATGCGGCAAGCCGATAGCAAAGAAATTCTCCAAAAAAGGCAGCTTTTACGCGTGCACCGGGTATCCGGCCTGCAGTTTTTCCACGTCGAACACGCCCGTTGACCAGGTCTGCCCCGAATGCGGAAAGACAATGTTTGAAAAGAAGAGCGGCGCGCGCGTCTGCATGAACAAAAACTGCCCGTCAAACGTGAAAAAGTAAAGAAAAGGAGCGGATAAGAAAATGGACGTACGGAAAAAAAGAATATTTCTGATCGTTAGCAACATAATCATATCCGTCCTTGCCGCCGTCTCAATAGCCTTCTGCTTCATAATGCCGATATGGAAGGTGGAGTTTTCCGTCGCGTTTACGGAGGAAATGGGAGAAGCGCTCAAAAACGCCTCGAATACAAGCGACAACGGCGCGTCGGTGCGGTTCACCTCGGACAGTCAGTCCGGGATATCGGATATAACGGATCTTTTGCCGGACGGCTTTTTAAGCACCGGCAAAGAAGCTTTCAACTCGTTTGTCGACGCGCTGTGCGAAGCGAACTTCAGCGTTTCGTTTTCCCAGTCGTTTTCGTCGGCGGATATGATCTGTGCGTTATACGATCAGGATCCGAGACGCGCAGAGCAGCTGATAGACAACGCCGTTGACAGCTTCGTTGACGACACGGAGAGGATAATAAACGATTTTCTGCAGACCGCTGTAAAGGTCGCTGCAAAAGAGATGGTCAAAACGACCGTCAGCGATATGCTGAAAGAGAACTATGACGGCGAAAACTACGATCAGTTCCTAAGCGATCTCGGTACGGACAAAGAACGCGTGGAAGCGCTTGTCGAGGGGATAATCGACTCCGTGATGAAAGACGGCGCGACGGTGGATTCCGTTACGGACAAGGTGCTGGAATCCGCGGACGAGGCGCAGCAGATACTTTCAAAAATCCCCAAATTCAGCGATCAGGCGAACACGT
>JAEEGW010000047.1 GCA_016280525.1 Clostridiales bacterium | reverse complement strand
GTCACCGGCAAAGATCATTGTTTTTGCGACCGGAGAAGAGGATGCTCCTGTCAGCGTTGACGCCGGCGAGCTTGTTGCGGACAATTACGAAGGACTGACGGATAAAGAAAAGGCGCTGATCACCTCCGGACTGGTCATAGGTGACACATATACGTATCACGTCCCGACAGAGGACGAAAATCTCGTCAGGGTAGACGCAAACAAAAAGACCGTGACCGCATACGTAACGGTCAAGGACGGATACACGTGGACGCCTTCGTCCGCCGCTCTGAAATACGAAGACGGCGAAGAGGATATAGCGCTTGAGATATCGTCATCCGGCGACGTGTATGAAGGAACGTTTGCGTACGCGGGCAATGAATACAGCATTGAAGTAACGTATACGATGCTGATATCGATAGACGAGGCGGTACAGTCCGCGCTTGTCAACGCATCGTATAACCTTAATCAGTCTCTTTACAATATGACGGTCTTGGACGACAGTTACGATTACTTCAAAACGCTTGCTCAGAAACAGGGCGACCTTAATTCTCTGATAGACGGCAGTCTTCCGATGGGTGTAACGCTTACGACGGAATCTACGATAATTGCGATACAGAGTCTTTCAGCCCAGACAAAGAAGAACCCCGGCGGCGTATACGACATCCAGCTGATGCTTGACAGTTACGAGAGAGCAGACAGTGAAACAAAATATCTGGTCGAAAACGGCGCGGCGCTCAAAGCCAAAGCAATAGAAACTTACAATTACGTCAGCGCAATATACGCGGACGAGGGCATCAATACCCTGATAGAATTCTTAGGAACAAACTCCTCTACCGGCAGAAAATTGATATTATTAAAAAACATATTAAAAGATCTGCTTGACGGTATGGAGGAAGCGGTCGACGACGACTGGGCGGTGCTTGAGCCGGAAAACAACCCGGTAAAGAGCGGACTTACCACAGCAGAATACCAAACGCTTGACGCGCTGGCGGAGGACGCTTCGGACGCCGAATACCACGACGTGACGATCATGCCGGAGCTCGGCATTTCCGTAGTCATAAACGCGGTGATCAACCGCCACTTCGTAACGGTAAACGTATCGGCTGAGGCGATCCCGGCGGACCTGACCGATTCGGACGAAACGAGCCCGCTTGATACGTACAGCACGACGATCCAGGTAAAGGACGGAGCGGATTCCGCACAGATACTTGCGGCGATCGCAGACAGCGGCATAGAAGCCGAGGCGCTTGAAGCGTGGGGCGACGTAAGCGAAGACGGTTACGTAAGAGCAGCCGACGCGGTGCCCGAAATACTTGAAGACGATCTAACGTATAACATAGCCTATACGCCGAAAACGTTCTCGATCAGCTACGGCTTTGAAACTGATCTTCCCGCAAGCGTACGTTACGGATACAATATGACGCTTCCGGAAGACGAAGCGGAAGGGCTGGTATACGACTATTATATAAACGGCGTACATTATCTGCAGGGCTCGGTCATAAAAATAACCGGCAGCATCAGCATAGCGCGTACGGAAGGCAAGCCGTGGACTGTGCTGAACAAAGATAAGATAACCGCCGCGGTCTACGCGGACGAGTTGAGCGAAGCAGAAGCCGAGCTTCTCAGATCCGCGGCGCTTATAAGCGACGAAGTGCTTATCAGGATACCCACAAACGACGACGGCATCGTTTCGATAAGCGTTGAGAGCGCGGGCGTCTATACGCTCACCGCAGAAGATTTTGATTCCGGCATACCGGGTCTGACCTGGGTACCCGTTAAGGGGAGCGCCGTGGCAGGCGACGGAACGACGCTCTTTGAGTTCGATATAGTAAACAACGCCGCGACGCTTACGTCAAACGAGTTCATAGGCGTCAAGATCAGATACGAGCTTGCGTTAGGCGACGATATAATAAGCAGGGACGAAGCCCTCGCCGCGCTGAATCTGCCGGACGCGCTCGCAAACGACGCAAAGGCACAGATTGAGAACATGGAGATCTTAGACGAGCTTTACGAGGACCTCCGCAAACTCAACAAAGCGACGCTTACTCAGATACGCATAGGTATAAACGGCAGCGACATGGCCGAGGAAACGAGAAACGCGGCGATGGCTCTGATCGAAAATTGCGTAAATCCGGACAGCGAAAGACTTTACCTTTACGAATATCTGACCGGATACCGCGCGGGCGGTCTTGCGTACTACTACCGGAACGGAAACGCCTATGGCATAGGCGAGCAGGTCCGGATACTGTACGAAAATCTTTCAATAATATTCAATGACGAAGATTTCCCGCAGCTTCTTGAAGACACCGGAAAAGAAGAGTATTACGACCGGATCGGACATATAGTTTCAAAGCTCGGCGAGTTCAGCTATACGGCTCCCGATCCTGCGATAGATAACGCAAGCCCGTATCTGTCCGCTCTTGAAACTTCGATAAGAGCGCTTATAGACAATACGCGCACGTTTGACGCGGCGGACAAAGATATGATCCTTGACACGGTGCTGACGGTCGCGGCGCCCGAGAAATCCGTCGTTACGGTCACGGTCGTTCTTCAGAGCGGCACGGGCGGCACGGTAGCCACAGCGTCGGACGCGGTCATCTTCTCGTCAGTCGCACCGCTTGGCGAAAGCGATATAGCAAGACTGAACGACGTGGAAGAAGCGCTCGTACAGAGCCTCGGCATAGACGACCACTACTTCACAAACGACTCGGTAACGGTAAGCGCGGGCGAAACGCTGACGGACGACGTGACGGTCACGCTCACGTACGTACCGATGCAGTATACGTCGGTCATATACGACGAGGACGGCGAGACGGTCGGCAGCATGATATTCAGCTTTGACGATGCGAAGATCACGCTCCCCGGCTGCCCGATAGAAAACAACCGCTACGTATACACTGTAGCCGGCGAGGAAGTGACGGTCAACGCGGAGCCTAAGACGTACGCCTTCACGGTCGAGCAGATAGACGGCGAAGCTTACGTTATAATAACCAGACGGACGGTCGAGATAAACCGCATAAGCGCAAGCGACAAAGACGGCAACAACGTCTACAAGGGAAGCGACGCAGCGGAAGCGTTTGCGAGAGCCGGCAAGGACGGCATGATAGAGGTGTTTGAAGAGACAGTTCTTACAGCCGATATAGAACTGCCGTCATCCGTCATACTGACAGGCGCGGACAAGATCGTATTCGACGGCCACAGCATAATAATAAGCGACAAGACCGTACAGCTTACGTCCTCTGAAATAAACATAACGGAAAACGTCGTATCCGGCGACCCGGATTATCTGCTTATAGCAAACGAAAGCGGAGACAACTACGTTTATTATATCAGACGCAGCGTATATAAGATAATATTCAACGCGGACGGCACGGACATAGCGACCGTAGAGTACGCGTACGGAGCGGAGTCGGTCACGGAACCGGCCGTTCCCGAAAAAGAAGGATACACAGGCGAGTGGGAACCGTACACGTTGAACAGCGAAGAAGAGCTTACGGTAAACGCGGTTTATACGAGAAAATCGGTTGTGACCGTTAACGTTATTATAAAAGACGGCGGCGGAAACGACGTCGGCAGCTTATCGGACAGCGCTTCGTTCTCGTCCGTTGCTCCTCTTACCGCGGCGGATATAGTAGCGATAAACGGCATAGTAAACAGACTTATTGCCGATCTCGGAGCGGACACGGTCCATTACACGACGACCGACAGCCTGACCGTATCGGCAGGCGACACGCTCACGGCGGATATAACGGTAACGTTCACGTACTCCCCGAAACAGTACACGGCGGTCGTGGTTGACGAAAACGGAGAAACGGTATATACCGAACAGTTCAGTTTTGACAGTGCGACCATAACTCTTCCGGCGTGCACGGTCGAAGACAGCCGCTATAGCTATACGGTATGCGGCGCGTCGGTCGTAGTAGACACGGAGCCGGCGACGTACACCTTCACAACAGAACAGATAGACAGCGGAGAATACGCCTCTATCGCAAGAAGGACCGTTGGCATAAGCCGCATAAGCGCGTACGACGCGAGCGGCAAGACAGTATACGAAGGAAACGACCTGGCGATAGCGCTGTTCAAGGCGGGCGAAGGCGGCACGGCGGAAGTGCTTGACAATTTAAAATTAAATAAAAACATAGACGTGATCTTCTCGCAAAACCTCACCGGCGCGGACAGGATAGATTTCAACGGATACGGTCTGATCATAACGGATACGGAAGTAAAACTCAACGTCTGTGGCGCGAGCATAAAAGACAGTGTATTATCCGGCAACACGGATTACGATATACAGGAGATCACAAGCGGCGGCAGCTTCGTCTACTCGCTCAAACGCAGCGTATATAAGATCATATTCGCAGCGGACGGCGAACAGGTCGCAGTCGTAACGTACAGATACGACGCGGTGTCGATCACGGAGCCGGAAGTACCCGAAAAAGAGGGATACACGGGCGTCTGGGAAAGCTACGTTTTGGGAAGCAAAGAAGAGCTTACGGTCAACGCGGTCTATACGGAAAAACCGGCGCAGATAAGCGTTACCTTATCAAACGGCCAAAACGTCTATAAGGGCGGCGATCTGGCTATAGCGTTTGCCAAAGCGGGCGAGGGCGGCACGATAACCGTGCAGAGAGAAACCGTTGTAAAAAGAGATATATATATGACCGGCTCCATAACTTTGATAGGAGCAAACAGGATAGATTTCAACGGTCACAAAATAATTATTACAGATAAAAACGTGCAGCTTGTCTCGGCAAGCGTAAGCATCAAAAATTATATAGAATCCGGCAATCCGGATTACGGCGTGATCGAAACGGTAAACGGCCAGAACTACGTTTATTCGATAAGACGCACGAACTACAAAGTGATATTCAAAGCCGACGGCGAAGAAGTTGCTGCCGTGGAATACAAATACGGAGCAACGTCCATAAAAGAGCCGGCGATACCCGAAAAAGAAGGGTACACCGCGGTATGGGAAAGCTACGAGCTAAACGGCGACGACGTTATCACGGTAAACGCGATATACACGTCGGTCAAACCGGAGTACGCGATAACGGTGACAGGCGCGGACGGCAAGGTGCTTTATACCGGCAGCGACATAAACGCGGTCATAGAAGAGGCGAAAGCCGGCAGCACCGCAACGGTAACGGATACGGTTGAGCTGGAAAAAGACGCGACTCTTAAAACGTTACTGAACGTAGTCGGCGCGGAGCATATCGTATTCGGCAGCTATAACGTGATCTTGGCGGACAAAAACGCCGAACTTAAGACCGATAAACCGGTTAAAGATCATATTAAGAGCGGATCGGTATACAGCCGCGTGTCCGAGACCGGAAAATACGTATACACTCTTGAAGCGTACGATCCTCAGATCCTGTCGGCCGAGCTGAATACAAAGAACTCCAATATTTTAGGCTTTGAATTCGATATAGCCGGCGGCGTGCTGATCCTTGACGTGCTCGATCCTTTGAGCAAAACGGACAGGACCAAAGCAGGAAACGGCATAACGGCGGACGATCTGCTCAAATGCCTGGAGTACAGCACGGAATACGCGGGACAGATAACGGCAAGCCTTACGGTAAACGGCGCCGCTCTTAACGGAACGTCGCTCGTACCGACCGGCGCAAAGCTCGTTATAACCGCGGACAATCCGGACAGCGATTATAAATCGGTCCTCGGATGCACGGTCGTCATCTTGGGCGACGTGAACAAAAACGGACGTATAGACTCAGGCGACGCCAAGCTCATGATAGATCACTACATGGGCAACAGGAAGCTTACCGGCGACGCGCTCATCGCGGCGGACGTTAACAGGAACGGCCGCGTGGATTCGGGCGACGCGGTAAAGAATACGATAAAATACAGCAGCCCGTCCGATTATACGACGTCGCTTAATAAAAATAAAAAGGCACAATAATCTTATGATAAATCGTTTAGTTAATTACAACGCAGCTTCAAAAGCTATCGAGGTGTGAGATGAAGATATTCAAAAAAACAATAGCGATTTTGATGCTCGCTGCCATGGCGCTTGCCTTATCCTTATCCGCCTTTGCGGCGATAGACGTAAGGCCGGGAAAAACCGCCGCGGTGACTTTCAGCATTCCGGGTATATACGGTATAGACGGATATTTTGAGTTTTCAAACGGCGCGCTGTTCAGCAGCGTGGAATACCGCAACAACAGCAGTATGATGGGCAACGTTTCATCAGACGGAGTTTATCTGTACGGATCGTCAAAGACGGACGTCAAGATCGAGATCAAACTCACGGTCAGCGCAAAAGCAGCCCCCGGCGATAAATGCGACATCACGTTCCATTATGAAACGAGCGATGAAAACGGCGATATGTCCGATTGGAAAACGCTGACGCAGACCGTGGTCGTAAAGCAAGAGGAAGCGACCACAGAGGAACAGACAAAAGAACCCGTTACGGATCCCGTTACCGAGCCGCCGGTGACCGAGCCCGAGATCGTTATCAATTACAAAGAGCTGGAAAACCGGATCAGAGAAGCCGAGTCGCTTGAGGCAAACGATTACACGAAATCAAGCTGGGACAGTATGCTTGCCGTGCTCGAATCGGCGCGCAGCATACGTGAAAGCGAAGATCAGGCGGCGGTCGACGCGTCAGCCAGATCGCTTGCATCTGCGATCGAAGCGCTCGTAACGCTTGATTACAGCAACCTGAACAGAGCGATAGAAGACGCGCACGATATTGAAAATAAATACGTGCAGAGCGATCTGATGTTTACGCTGTTTGACAAGATCGGCACAGCCGATGAAGTTAAAGCGAGCCGTGATCAGCAGAAAGCGGACAGGCTTGCGGATGAGATAAACGCTCTTATCGTAAGGATAAAGGAAGACGAGCCCGAAAAGACAACGGATACGGAACCCGTCACAGAGCCTAAAGAAATAATCAAAGAAGTCATAAAGTACGTGGACGTTCTCCCGGAGGGTGATTACTGCAACGTAAGCGGACATAAACTCTGGCCGGTCTTGTTCTTTGTAAGTCTTGCAATAAGCTTAATGCTCGGGGCGATCATAGCGGTATATCTGATAAAGCGTAAAAAACTGCGCAAGGACGACACGCCGATAGTTGACTACAACATAGAAGACGACGAATAAAAACGTTATTATATCCGTTATTACGGAGCATATATAAGAATCTAATGATAAAGGAGATGCAAGTGTGATCGAGACGGATTGGCATCGTAAAGAATATAACACATGGGATGAGGCGTTCCGGGGCCTGACGCCGGCAAACCGACAGCAGTCGGTCCGCGTAGCCGAATATACGCGGGTACTGTTCACGGAAGCCTGCGCGACCGATTTCGGAAAGGACACGGCCGAAGGGGTCGACCGTATGCGCGGTCAGTTTGCGGACGTAGCGTATAAATGCGGTCTGTATCATCAGCTCGGCAAAGCGCTTGTCTCACCCGAATATCAAATCTGGCAGAAAGATTTCTCCGATGAGGAAAAAGCGGTCTACCGCAAATACACGACGGACGGACGCATCCTCGTGGCTCTGCTTCAGGAACGCGGGGTCCACAGCAAGGAAAAGCGCACCGGCACGATCGTTGAAACGCCGACGAAAAACATACCGTGGCTCATGATACGCGAAAGCTGCGAACAGCACATGGAGCGTTATGACGGCAGCGGTTTCCCGGCGGGAAAGATCGGAAGGAATATAAGTCCCATCGCTCAGATAGTAGGTTTGGCAAGAGAGCTTGACCGTTTGTCCGCGGAGACAAAATCCGAGCACCCATTTGAAGAAGCTTACGGCACTTTGGTTTCACAGGCGGGTACTGCCTGGGATCCGAAACTGGTAGAAATACTCAAAAAAAGCGAAGAGAAATGCCGTGAGATATATACGAAGTTCATTTACTACACGATGACGCTGCCCGAGACCATACCGCTCGTCGTCAAGCATGACGGCAGGCCTATGGGACTCAAGTACCGTCCGATGGTAAGTGACAAGGAAGGAACAGTGTCTGGTTATGAGGCGGTGCCGTGGTTCGGAGGCATCGCAAACAGACCGGGCGAAACGGAGAGTGCTGCTGAAGTTGAAGAAATGCTGAAGCGCACGGGTATCTTAGGCGACGTAGCCTTCTATCTGCTCTATGAAGCGGCGGACGCGGTATTAAGACTGCAGAACTGCAAAATAGAGACAAAGGGCATAGTAGTACAGATGTTCCCGTCGTTTTACAAGCTGAGCAGCCAGCTGCAGAGGTTCCAGCAGCTGTTTGAAGATCAGCCGATAAACAAAGAACAGCTTATTCTGACAATACCGGAAGATCTTCTTAAAAACGCAACGAAGACCTTTGAAGAGCAGCTGACCAGATATCTTCGCAAAGGCGTAACTCTTCTGCTTGACGGGTATCACCCCGGCACTGTTTCAACAGATCACCTGAAGGAGATCGGCTTCAGGTGCGTCAGGTTTTCACCGGAGCTGTATTTGGACCCGGATACGGCAGCCGTTATGAATCGGATGAGGAGCGAAGGCTTCCGTCTGATAGGCGGCGACGTGTCGGATAACGACACGGTGACGTGGCTGTCGGCGTGCGGAGTCGAAATGTTCGGCGGACCTTTGACCGGAAGACTTTGCGACGAGGATGAGATCATCAGGGATGCGCTTGTTCAGCAGCAGACCTGAAGTAAACGGTCCTCTCAAAGGGAGTGGTTCCAATGGCTTCAAAATTTGACAAAGTACCTGAAGACGTGCTGAAGGAGGCTGCGGAAAATTCTTCGCCGGAGAGCAAAAATCCGGACTGGAAGAAATTCAAGCCTGATCCGGCACAGTACGGGACCGGCGAAACAAAGCAGAAACGCTTGTTTAAAAAGAGACGCGCCGGCGTGGTGCTGAGCGAGGAAGAAGTCAAAGCCATCAAGCAGGGCAGAAAAAAACTCCGGCGGGAAATGCGGCAAAGAGGTATACACAGCAAGCGCGAATTCGAGCTTGTTGCCGGATCTTTAGGCCTGTATTTCGACAAGCGGAGAGGAGGGCTTTTGCCGTGGCTTATGGCGCACTGGCTCGGCGTGCTTATCGCGGCACTTCTTGCGCTGATCATCATAATTTTCATCTTCTCGGCTGTTACAAGGCTTCGCGGATACTATACGATCAACCTATCCGACGACCTGTTCAGAGAAGGATTCGTGCTTAGCGAAACAGAGGATTTTGCACATCCTTCCGTGGAGTTGTTCGCTCCCGCCGCTGAAAACGTTCCGTGTATATCGATAAAGCATATACCGAATAACGTCCATATGATAGACGGCGAGCATAACGACACGTATTTCGCTTACACCTATTATATAAGGAACGAAGGTGAAAGCACGGTCGACATTGCCTGGGACCTGGTGCTCAATTCCGAAAGTAAGAATCTGTCAGACGCAACGTGGATGCTGCTCTTCGTTGACGGCAAGATGACTCTTATGGCGGAAGCAAACAAACAGACAGGCAAACAGGAAGCGATCCCCGCATTCGGGGACGACACAAAAGGCTACCTTGATTTACCGATAACCGAGCTTGATCCGGACAGCAAGCAGTTTGAGGTGATAAAAACCGCAGGTGGTCGGAATTATTACAGAGTTATACCGGAAACGTTCAAATCAGACACGGTGATCACATCTGGGGATATCTTCGAGGTCAAACCGGGAGACGTACACAAGTTTACGGTCGTATTATGGCTTGAGGGCGACGATATCGATTGTGATAATTCAAAAATAGGCGGTCATCTCGGCGTACAGATGGATTTCCATCTTGCAGGTCTTGAAGAAGACGACAATACGCTGAAGGGCCGGTTGAAAAAATTCTGGAATTCTTTGAGTTTCCGGGATCAGAATACAAACAACAGCGAAACAACAAATTAATTTAAAAAGTAACTCGTAAAGAGCACGGTTATCGCTTTCCGGCTCGAACGGTTTACATAACCTGGCGGGGAAAAACGCAAATCAAATATATCCCGAAAGGAGAAAAAAATGACAAAAACCGCAACAACCAAGCGGAAGTCAACAAAAACTTCCGCTATCAGAAATCGTCTTTTGGCAGCGATCTGTATGTTGCTGATCTCGTCGATCATGTTGGTATCGTCAACTTACGCGTGGTTCACGCTTTCAACCGCGCCGGAAGCCAAAGGTATCGATACATCGGTCGCGGGTAACGGAAGCCTTGAAATAGCGCTTATGCCGGGCACCGGTTTGCCTGGTGATATCGTGACCGGACGTTCAGGCATGAACGGCGGCGGAACAAAGCCTGTTCCGGCTGCAAACATAACTTGGGGCAACCTTATTACTCTGTCGGACGAGTCATACGGTCTGCAAAAGATCGAACTCAAGCCTTTGAGCGCAGCCAGACTTGAACAGGGTGAAGAAGCCGATCTGAATTTCGGCGCACCGGTGTTTGCGTATGACGGAAGAATTGAAAAGCTTGAATTTGAAAACGTCGGTCTGTTGGCATACGACGCCGAAAACGAAGAGTTCAACAAAGAAGAATACGGTGTTCGCGCTATAGTAAATGACGGCACAGTCTACGGTTACATAATTGACCTTGCGTTCCGTGTGAACGCTGCGAAAAATGACGGTACCGCCGCAAACCTGATCCTTCAGAAGGAAGGCATACAGCGTATATACAACGGTACCAGTACAAGTCCGATAACACAGGGTGCCGGAAGCTATCTGCAGTTCTCCAATACCAGCGCGCTCGGCGACGCTATCAGGATCGCGTTCGTTCAGAACTTCGGCAACGGCGCCGACGGCGTAACGTCTGCACTGCTTGCATACGGCAAGGTCGACGACAACGGAGCAATCCAGTTGTTCAACTACGTAAATGGCAGTATGGAAGATGTTAATAATAATATTCTTCTTGCTATGGTTAAGAATACAACGTATCAGATAAGCGTTATAGTATGGCTTGACGGTACCGACGTTACAAACAAGAACTTCTCGGCAACCGAGCTCAACGACGTAACTCTCAACCTTCAGTTTGCAACAGACATAACTCTAAATCCCGCTATCAACGCGGAACTCAGAGATAATCCGCCCGCACCGAACAGGACTAAAGCACAGCTTCAGGCGAGAGTAGATGCCATTAAGGCAACTGCGACTTATACTGACGCAGGTGCTGCCGGCACTCCTTCTGAAGTGCAGACTGCACTTCTTACAAAAGTAACTGCAGCCGAAACTGTTATTTCAAACGATGCGGCAACGCAGGCTCAGATCAATACAGCTTACGATGAGCTTGAAGCGGCATATACCGCGGCAAATCCGTAATTGTTACGTGATTCAATGAAAATCAACACACTCCGGCGAGAGTATAAACACGCTAAATAATTCCGAAAGGAGAAAAATAAATGACAAAAACTGAAAGCAGGCGCCGGAAAGTAGCAATGCCTTTCGACATCCGCAAAAAGTTTGCCGCCGCTATATGCATGCTTCTGATCGCCACGATCATGATGGTCTCTTCATCATACGCATGGTTCACGCTTTCGACAGCACCTGAAGTTAAAGGTATAACGACAAGCGTCGGCGCAAACGGAAACCTTGAAATCGCACTGCTTAACTGGGACAGCTTTACAAGTACTGAACCTGATCTCGGGATCCTGTCCAACGTAGGCGATTCAATGGCAAACACAACAAATCATACTGTTGAGCAAGCAAACGCCACGTGGGGTAACCTTGTTGACTTAAGTCCTACAAGCTACGGTCTCATCAACATAGTTCTCAACCCGGCAGCGCTTAATATAACAGACGTTGAAACTGATGATAAAAACATTGGCTCGACAATACTTAAAGCTCCGACGTACGGTTCCGATGGCCGTATCATAGCTGTTAAGACTAATACTGTAACAGGTGAGGCTGTTGGTAACTCATTCATTTCGTCTGATGAGCACGCCGGTGTACGTGCAATAGGCGTATCATCCGGTGTAACTCTTCGCCAGAGCAGTTACAAAAACGCTGTCAACGCGATTACATCAAGTATAAATAGCGCTAAAAACGCAGCAAGCCAGTCTCTTGTAAGCAATGGTGGAAACCTCGGCGGACTTCTTATGAAAGTTGCAGTGACTAGCAATCCGACAACGGTCACATTTACGAGAGAAGAAGTTGAGTATTTTGCTCCTATGCTCGACTCTCTTGATGCGACAAACGAATACGTTCTTACAGCTATAAAGCAAGCGGCTCTCGCTTACGTACTCAGTGCAGCGAATGATACCGATCTTGAGGACGATCAGGTAGCAGAGCTTGCAACGGCTATAAACGCTGCTGACGCAGATTCGCTTGCAACCGCAGCCGGTATGACTTTACACGACAGCATAACCGCTGCGCTTACACAGTATAATGCTACAAAAACTGAAATAAGCAACGCAAGAACAACATATAGAGGTCTTGAAAATAAAGACAATTACACTTATGCAGAGATCAGCCCATTGCTCAACGCTTTGATCGATAAGACCTATGTAAGCGTTGCTGGAAACACGAATCCCGGAAGAGACGACGTGAGTGATATTATTGACGCCGGAAATAATATTCCGATCATAATGCAAGCAGGCTCCGGTGTTTATTCCGACATTGCTAAATCTGTCGGTTCATATTCTGCCGGTCCGATAACTGTCCCGGTAAATATGAGCGGATTAAATTTGGAAAGAAACGTTACCATGACTGCTACGGCAGAAGAACCGATTCTTATCCCCGCGGCTCAAACTGCAATACAAACAATAGGTGCTTACGGCGGCGGAACAGGTGCGGCAAGTATATCAGATACGTACGGATATGCTATAGACTTCGGTTTCCGTACAAACGCGGCAAACGCCAACCTCCTGCTCCAGCAGGGCGGCATCCAGCGTATATACGATGACAATACTGTACAGAATCAAGCGACCATGGGCGGCGGCAGCTATGTGCAGTTCACCACTTCAAACGTAAATACGTTCTCCATTGACGACATGAGAGCTCTTATGAGGGCAATCCGCATTGTATTTACCACACCGTTGATAAGTGAAAATGATGTTACGTATGAAATAGTAGCAGTGGCTGTACCTGAGATCATTGAAGAAACAAATGAAGGTGTTACCACACTTAGCGGTGGTATTGTAAGCGGTAATACAATCAAAGTTCAGCTTGCTCTGTACAATTATACCGCAGAACCGGTTGAAGGAACTGAAGATGAAGTTACCGTAGTACTCGGTGCCAAGAAAGATACTCTGGAGCTCGTGGAACTTGAACAGAACAAAGCAATGAAACTCACCGCAATCGTTTACCTTGACGGAGATGCAGTTGATAACTCCATGGTAGCAAATGCACAGACTTCTATGACAGGTTCGCTCAACCTCCAGTTTGCGACCGACGCGGAACTCGTTCCGATGGAAAACGCGGCTCTGCGTGAAGGATCTAGCGGCAGCGACACGCCTACTCCTACACCCACCATTCCTACCTTGACTTATACACAACTTACTGCTGTAACTGCCATAATAACGCGGGACAGCACATATACAGCTGCACTCGCTGCTGATCCTAAGTCAGCAGAACAGCAAGCTCTGGTAGATGCCGTAGCTGCTGTGGGGAATCTTGCAAGCACGGCAAGTCAGGACGATATAGACGCTGTTGTTGCAGCACTTATAACTGCTTGCACCAACGCAGGAATGACGCTTCCGGCAGCATTAGCAGGTTAAATAAAACAACATTCAAAGCTTATTGACTTAAGCTTCACTCTCCCGCCCCGAGGACGGGGCGGGAGGGTGAAATAAAAAAAGCGAAAAAAACAAAAAAGCGAAAAAAACAAAAAAGCGAAAAACATTTATTTTACTATAGTGAGCAACACCGGGCGCGCGTGCGCCCGGAGGCGGCCGGCGGTCCGCAGGACCGACCTTTGCACATTCAGCAAAAAGACGTTATGCTGTGTGTGAAAGGGTGGATCCTGCGAATATACGATCTTGATCTCAGAAAGGATCAAAATTTTGAAAGACAGCAAAACAAAGAACCAACGGCGCAGGACTTTTCTGTATCTGTGGATTCTGCTCGCTCTGCTAATATTGTTTGTGACAGCCACGTATACGTGGTTCAGCCTGTCGCGGACGCCGCACGTCAACGACATGGGACTGAACATAAACGCGCAGAACGGCATAGAGCTTGCGCTTAAATACGACGCGCCCGACGACGAATGGGGCCAGCGGATAGACTTTGCGGATCTTGTGACCGAAGACTGTCCCTTAAAGCCGGTGACGTGGTCGGACGCCCGCCAGCGGTTTCTGGCAGTAAGATACGGCTTTGACGGCAGAGGATACGACTTTGCGGAGCTTACCGACGAAAACAGCGCCAACCGCAGCGACGGCGAGGGATACTACGTCATAGGAACGTTTTACGCAAGAAGCGACGCGTACTGCGACGTAAGTCTCGCGGAGGCGGTACTGCTCAACGAAGGCGAAAACGGAGCCGGAACGTACGTTATAGGCTCGCCCGTCTGGGACAGCGAGACCGTGTCGCACAAAAACGGCGGCAACGGCGCGGAAAACGCCATACGCATGGGCTTGCGGATAACTCCGATAGACGAAAAAACGGGGCAGCCGGACGGAGAATACGAGTTTTTCATCTACGAGCCGAACTGCGATCTGCACGTATCCGAGACTGAAGGATATCAGCCGACGCCGAGTATAGACAGAAAAGACACTTTAACGGATGCGGATCACCTTATCCTGCAGAAGCACTCCTCGTGGACGGAAGCGGAGCCGGTACAGCATAACGTAACGATAAAACAGCTCGGGGAATTTTTGCAGAATGTAAAACTGTTTTCGATCAAGCCGGGCGAAAAAGTAAAGATCGATCTTTACGTGTGGCTTGAAGGTCAGGATATAGACTGTAAAAGCATGATAAACAAAGCAGAGATACAGGCAAACATACAGTTCAACGCAGAGCAGGGCAACCAGTCCGGTCTTGACGATATATCGGACGGTCAGTAAAGCCGCCTGCCGGAACACAAAACAGCAAAGAGATTCAAGGAAGGAGATTTTCCATGAAAAATAAAGTAAGCCAAGACGTCAGTACAGAGGATGAGGCTGTTGTCGGGAAAAAGGAAGGCAAGGGCAAAAAGATAGCCAATACCATTATAAACGTGATACTGGTCATCGCGATCGTCATCGCGGCTTTGTGCACCTACATTTCTTTCGTCAGCAAGTCGGGCAGCGGCGTACCGAGTATTTTCGGCATCGAGATACTCTCTATCCAGACCGAATCAATGCACCCAACGATAGAGCCGGGAGATCTTATCTTTGACAAGCGTGTTAAAGATACGAGCACCCTTCAAGTCGGCGACATTATTACATACTGGACGATTATAGACGGCGAGCGTGTTCTTAATACGCACAGGATCGTCGAAATATATGACGGAGGGAATTACCGGATATTCGCCACCAAAGGTGATAAGAACGACGTGGAAGACCCGCTTACGGTACACGAGTCGGAAGTCGTCGGAAAATACAACGGAGCCAGGATCAGAGGCGCCGGCAAGGTTTTCGATTTCTTACAGACAAGCACGGGCTTTCTGATAGTCGTCGTAGTTCCCGTGGCAATATTCTTCATTTTCCACCTCGTTCAGTTCTTCCGCGTACTCTTTGAATATCAGAACGTCAAGAACCGCCTTGCCTTTGAGCAGGAGCGCGAAAACGCGGAGGAAGATCCCGACGAAGAAAAGAAGAAACTGGAAGAGCTGCGCAAAGAAGAGCGTGAAAAGCTTGAAGCCGAGCTTCGCGAAAAACTGAAAGCGGAGCTTATGGCAAGCGGCGCGGACAAGCCCGGCGAGGGACCTGCACCCGAAAAAGCAAAGACCGAAGCGGAGCTTCGCGCCGAGATAGAGGCGGAACTTCGCGCCAAACTGATGGCGGAAGCGCAGAACAAAGACGACAACAATACATGATCATCCGCCGTTATCGGCAGCGGATCGAGGTAATATATGAGTAACTTTTTACAATACTTTTATCAGGATATAGGACGCGTATTCAGATCGTTTATCGAAATATTCATCTCTATATTCAACTTCTTCAAATATCTCTTCAACTTCAAGTTGAGATTCGATCTTATCGACGAGATGCACGAGGATTTCACGGTAGGCGAATGGATACTGATCATCATTACGGAGATAATTCTTTTAGCAATTATCGGCGTGATCATATTCTTTGTGATCAAGCTTCTCCGCAAGCTGTTCCGTTTCCGCGTGCCCGTTAAAAAATACGAGGAGCTTTCAAAGCAGGTCAAAAGTCTGCAAAGAGATCTTCTGCGGGCAAACTACGAAAAAGACAGGCTCTTGCAGATGAAGGTAAACGAGCTCGGCGTCCCGCAGGACAAGCTTGAAGAGGAGCTTGGCGAAGGAGAAGAAAAAGAAGGCGAAGAAACGGAATATATCCCCAACGCCAACCGCAACACACGCGAATCTCCGTGCGTAGACCCCGAGGAAAGCAGGTTCTTCAGGCTCACGAACGTCGACAACTACTACAAAACGACGTATCAGCCCCCTGTTTACGACAACGAAATAACTCTTGCGCAGATCTGCGAGCAGTTCCGCAAATACGCCGCGTCACAGCTGCATCTGTATTACGAGCTTGATATGATGCGCTACTTTATCGCGTCCATGGGCACCGCGAGGATCATAATCCTTCAGGGTATATCCGGTACCGGTAAAACGTCGCTTCCGTACGCTTTCGGCAAATTCGTCGGCGTTGACACGACTGTCTGCTCGGTCCAGCCGTCCTGGCGTGAACGTACAGAGTTATACGGTTATTACAACGAGTTTACGAGAAAATATACCGAAACGGACTTCTTGCGCGCAATATACGAAGGCAACTATTTCAGAGATCCTCACATGGTGATCTTAGACGAGATGAACATAGCCCGTGTCGAGTATTACTTTGCGGAAATGCTGTCCATACTTGAAATGCCGAGAAAAGAGGAGTGGAAGGTAGACATCGTCACCGCAACGTGGGACAACGACCCGTGCCTTATAGACAGAGGAACAATACAGATAAGCGACAACGTCTGGTTCGTCGGTACGATAAATAACGACGACTCCACGTTCGCCGTAGCCGACAAG
>JAEEGW010000046.1 GCA_016280525.1 Clostridiales bacterium | reverse complement strand
TAGCGGCAAATTACGGTAATATAGGTGATCATACCGCTGCGCAAGTCTATAATAACACAGAATTCTGTATTTGTCAATACTAAAACTCAAAAAGGGGGTGATAAAAATAAAAAAATCAAAGCGCGGAAAAGAGGTGAGAGAAGGCTGTGAAATAAACCGGAGCAGCAATATTTTTAAAGTCAGATAAAAAACATCAAAAAACAAAGGAGGAAAACGTTGAGTTTAAAAATTTTAAAATCATTTTCAGTAGATTTCGCAAAAGCGCCGCCGCTTGAATACGTGTACGCCAAACAGGGCGATCAGAATTCGCGTGTTTTGGAGATCATACCGCTGAACAACGGCGCCGCTTACACAATACCGGACGGGACCGTCGCGCGCTTCGGCGCAAAGAAGCCGGACGGCACGCAAATTTTGGACGACGCGGTGATAGAGGACGGAAAAATATACGTTACGTTATCGTCTCAGGCGCTCGCGGTAAGCGGCACGGTCACCGCGGAGATAGCGCTTTACGGTGCGGACGACACGCTTTTGTCGTCACAGCATTTTCATATAATGGTGGAGCGTTTTGCCGTCGACCCTGAGGCTGTCGAGTCGTCCGACGAATACAGATCGTTTGAGACGGCGCTTTTACAGCTTGAGGATTCTCTGCAGCAGCTGCAGACCGCGCTTCCGGAGCTTGAGGCGGCGGTGCAGGCGGCGGAAAACGTAAATATAACGACGGAGGAAACCGCGTCCGGCTACGAGATAACGGTAACGGACAGAAACGGGCAGTCGGCGACGGTAGGTATCGTGACTGAGGATATCGCGTACGGAGAGCTGCTGTCGGAAACGTGGGGAACTGAGAATGCCGAGCAATAAACAGATATTTGACACAAAAATGAACGCGCTTGCGGATTCCATAAACGAAAAAGCGGAGACGTACGGCGCAAAAGACCTTGACGAGCTGAAAGCGGCGGTGGACGGTATATCGGTGGGTATAGACACGTCGGACGCGGACGCCGCGTCATCGGATATACTTTACGGAAAGACCGCGTACGTCGACGGCGTGCAGATAACGGGAGATATCGTTTCGCAGTACGCGCAGACGGTAACGCCCACGGATCATGATCAGACTGTCATTTACGCGGGAACGTACGCCGAAGGCGACCAGACGGTCGAAGCCGTGGTATGCGAAAATCTTACCGCAGAGAACATAAAAGACGGCGTCACGGTAAAGATCGGATGTGCGACGGACGACGACAGCGTCGCGGAGGTCACCGGCACTTACAGCGGCGGCAGTTTTATAAAACCCCCGTATCTTATATCCGACGGAGATACCGTCACAACGCTGTATTTCAATAAAGATTACGCCGGTATGAGCGCGTTTTTTTCGTCGCTTACAAACTGGTTCACCGATTATGACACGGGATTTGACGTCTGCATCCTGGGCTTTACAAATCCAATGTCGGGGCTGAATCATCTTTTCGCCGTTGATCTGGGCGGCGGCGCGTACGGACTTGTCTGGAACGACGGTGTGACCGTCACGCCGATTTATACCACCGTCGCCGTTCCCGCTTACGGCATAACGGCGGCAGGCTGGCAGACGGGAAGTTTTTCACCGGCTTCGACTGTGACCGTAGATACGGATCACGTGGATCCGCACTTCCTTGCTGTCATGGACAGTATGATGGCAAAATCAAGCGTCGCGTTCGGCGATCACGGCGGCGGGAGCGGAAAAGCCCATACGTTTCAGATACCGGAGATCACCGGCTCTTATACGTATAACGGCAGCGTACAGAACGCGGCTATAAGCGGCTATTACGGCGATTTTATGACTAAGACAGGCGATATGTACGCTATAAACGCCGGCAGTTATTCCGTAACGTTCACTTTGACGGATACGGTAAACTGCCAGTGGAGCGACGGCACGACCGCGCCGAAAACGGTACCGTGGAGCATAGCGAAAGCCGCGCTTCCCACGCCCGCTTTAAGTAAAACGAGCATCGTTTTACAAACCGGCGCCGCGTCTGATACGTTTACGGTCATCCGCCCGGGCAGCGGAGCCGTTTCCGCGGTGTCAAGCGATCCGACGAGCATAACGGCGAGCGTCAGCGGTACGACGGTGACCGTCACGGCGCTCGATACGACGGTCGATTCGTCGGCGACGATAACGGTGACCGTTGCGGAAGATACGAATTATTACGCGTATACGGCAACGGACGTCACGGCTGCCGCAACGGTCAGCACCGGATACGTGCAGGCGACGGTAAGCGGCCTCGGCTCGGCGTCGCCCGCTAACGTCACGTTTACGGTAGATCCCGGATTTACGATAGCAAGGCTCGGCATAGGCGAAGTGAATATGGGCGGCGATACTTTCATAAGCTTCCCGACGATGTACCGCAAGGTGAATTCCGTTTACAACGGCCAGATAACTTCGTTCACTATCGCAAACGGCCCGGTCGACAGTTCGTTTGAGCCTTATTCCGTGTTTATCGCGGAGGACGGAGTCACCGTTCTGCCGTACGTTCTTTTAGGCAAGTATGCGACGTCTTCAGCCGCCGGAATGGAGTCCGTCTCGAATACCAACTGGCAGAGGATGACGATACAGGACGGCCGCACGTACGCAAGGCAGAGAGGTACGGGATATCAGCAGTTTGACTGGCAGTTCCAGAAGCTCTGGCAGGATCTGATAATAGTTTTCTCACAGACCGTGAATATAAACCCCGGTCAGCACCTTACGACGGACCTTTTCGGCATTTACTGGTCCGGTATGGGAGGCTGTCTCGTTGACGGTATCTGGAGCAACAGCGGTTCTATCGTATTTTCGTATAAACCGAGCAAATACGTAAACGCCCCCACCGCGAACACAGACGGATATAAGAGCGTTCCGTATAACGGAAATTACGTAACGGGATCGAACGAAGTTAAAAAGCTCGGATATAACGTAAGCGATCCGTTTATAAACATCCCGACGGACGTTATATCCAACAACAGTTACAATACGTATTACTGCGACGACTGCTATTTTACTGAAAATTCCGTGCCGATAAGCTACGTGTACAGTACTAATACAAGCGCAAAGTACGGCGCGTTCCATTTCGGCATAGGCGACGTCGTGACCGTCAAAAAATTCGTCCGTCTTTGCTACAGACCCATATCTTCATAACGTAAAAAGACCTGATCTGTTTTCTTGCAGATCAGGTCTTGCTTTTACCGCATGGCTTTACCCGGTTAAACAATGATCAAATTAAGGCTTGACAAATTATAGTTATCGTACTATAATTTAACTGCATCGTTGTAACAAACAAGTTCCGGTATCGAAAACAGCAGCGACATTGAAACGGAATGAAACCGCAGTACGCGCCCGTCTCAAAAATCCGGGTTTGATTAACAACAGATGCGACGCTGATTAAGGAGGCTGTCAATGGCTTTGATCAAATGCCCGGAATGCGGCAATTCAATTTCAGATAAAGCAAATAAATGTCCGTATTGCGGGCTTCCTTCTGATTATTTTATTGAAAAGAAGGATGCCGGAACCGAGGACGTAGACTATTCGAATATCAGAAATATACTTATTTCGTTTGATCTGGATTACAACTCATTGTTTTCTTCCGATCGTTATATCACGCATCGAGACGTTGAACACATGAAAGAAGTGTACGGCGGTTATTACACGGCGCTGAACAATCAAATGGTATTTCAGTATATTTGCAACAATTCGGGAAAGCTGCATATTGACACCGATTCAATGAAGCAATTTATTCGGAGAATGCTTCAGCTTGAAGAAAATGTGACGGTTCACAATTCAACGTATGTTGACAACACACTCGCCCGCGAGGCAGCATATTTTGACGACATTTTAAAGGATATCGATCCCGCCATAAGACTTGACGAGGAACAGCGTCGTGCAGTTATAACTGACGATGATTACGTCCTTCTTGTCGCCGGCGCGGGCGCCGGAAAAACGACGACAATGGCCGCAAAGGTCAAATATCTTGTTGAAAAAAAGCACGTCAATCCCGAAGAAATTATTGTAATATCCTATACGAACAAGGCGATAGGCGAATTAAAAGAGCGCATTAACAAACGGTTGAATATTCCTGCAAAGATCTGCACCTTTCATGCCTTTGCATATCAAATTGTAAAACGGTTTTCTGTTGAACCCCCGGAAATCAATTTTTCATCATATAAGATCATTTTCGATATGCTTGAAAAATCGATATTCAACAACAAGCAGCTGATGAGGAATCTCGTGCTGTTCCTCGGCTATTATTTCGATCTTACGGAAGACGTTTTCAAGTTTGATAATCTTAATCAATACCATGCATATAAAGCCGCTCAGGATTACGAAACGCTGAAAAGCGGGTTGGGGGAATACGTAAAAAAGGTTGAATATCAGCGCTCCAAGCACAGCAAAACGCTGACCGGTGAATTTCTTCGTTCGGTACAGGAAGTTCAAATTGCCAATTTTCTTTATCTTAACGGTCTTGATTATGAATATGAACGTGTGTATCCTCAGTCTCTGCTTTCAAGAAATAAAAAGTATACACCCGATTTCTATATTTCTCAGGGAGAACATACCGCATGGCTCGAACACTATGCTTTGACTGAAAGCGGTTATAGCAATATATTCACGCCGCAGCAGATCGCAAAGTATAAAAAAGCGATAAGAGACAAGCGGGAACTCCACAAAAACTGCAAAACGACGCTCATTGAGACGTGGTCGCTTTATAATGACCGCCGTTCGCTTATGGAGCATCTGCGGGAGGCTCTCGTAAAAGAAGGTTTCATATTAAAGCCGCGCGATCTTACGGAAGTTTACAAAAAAATTGTTGAGACCGGTAAAGACAAGTACATTTACAAACTCATCTTCTTTATGATGGAGTTTATTGAGCAGTTTAAAACCTGCGGCTATGATGCCGGCGGATTTGAAATACTGCGTCAAAAGACGGACAATGCCCGCTCAAGGCTGTTTCTTGACATTGCCGAGGAGGTATATAATCATTATCAGGAAACCCTGAAGCAAAATAATGAAATCGACTTTGCGGATATGATAAACGATGCTCATTTCTATCTTCACGAGATCGAGAAGCAGAATATTGAACTTCCGTATAAATATATCATCATTGATGAATTTCAGGATATTGCCCGTCAGCGTTTCAATCTGACGAAACGCCTGTCGGAGATAACAAAAGCAAAAGTCGTTGCCGTCGGTGACGACTGGCAGTCGATCTATGCGTTTTCCGGATCGGATATCACGCTGTTTACAAAGTTTCTTGAATTGATGGGCTCGGGAACAGAATTGAAAATAACCCATACGTACCGTAATTCGCAGGAGCTTATAAATATGGCGGGCGGATTTGTTCAGAAAAACACGGTGCAGATAAGAAAACAGCTTGTTTCTCCGAAGCATCTTGACAACCCCATTGTTATCGAATCGTTTGACGACAGTTTCAGACCAATGAAAGCTCTTGCTGAAACCATAGAGAATATCATCGGAAAGATAATTTCCGAATTTACAGAAAAGTCGTCAATACTGCTTATCGGCAGGTATAACTTCGATATGTACAAGCTATGCAATACCGGCGCTTTCAGTGCGTTGCCCGGCAATCAGGTAAAATCCGAAAAGTATCCGAATGCAAACCTGACGTTTATGACCGCCCACAGTGCCAAAGGCTTGGGATATGATAACGTGATTCTTATCAATATGTTTGAGGGCAAGTTCGGTTTTCCTTGCCAGATCGAAGACGATCCTATAATCAAACTTGTTACATATGAAGATAAAAGTATGCCTTACGCTGAAGAGCGGCGTCTTTTCTACGTGTCACTGACCAGAACGAAAAACAGGGTCTATATTGCGGCGCCTAAACACAGGCCGTCAAGATTTCTTGTTGAACTGATTAAAGATTATCATCTGCCGCACGAGCAGGATATCAATATGGAAACGGTTGATATGTTTAATATCAGATGCCCGGTTTGCGGATTTCCTCTGAAATATGAATTCAATAAAAATTACGGACTCAATCTCTGGATCTGTACCAATGAACCGGAAATCTGCGATTTTATGACGAATGACCGTGTGCATAAACACGATATTTACAAATGTCCCAAGTGCAGAGACGGGTATCTGATCGTAAAAATGAATCAAAAAAACGGAGCCGTGTTTTATGGATGTACTAACTTTTTCAGCGAAACCAATCCGTGCAATTATAATAAATCGTTACCAAGTAATCCTGTATAAAACAGACTTTTCGCAACTATCTTTAAATAATCAAACCGGATAATCAAGTAATATACAAAGTTTCCGTCTGTGAATCCATAAAAGCGGCGCTTCCGCCGTAGATAAAAAAGCCCCTGCTCGACAATCTGTCGGGCAGGGGTATGATTTTTAAAAAATAGTAAAACGATTCTTAAAAATGCAGATTTTCGGGAATATCCACAGCGTTTCTTTGCCGTTACTGCGCCGGGTTTATGAGAATGACTCCCGAGCCGTTCTGTACCGGAAAGGTGTCGGAGGTAAGAATAACCAGCGTACCGTTTGCCGATACCGACACGTTTTGCAAAAGCTTGTGAGCATCGTCTGCCGCTATTGAATACTGCCTCGAACTGCCGTTTTCGATCCCGAATATTTCCGGGCCGGTCGCGCCGTCGCCGTCAAAGTCTATCTTATATATCAAGGGTATCCCGCTTCCGGTCGAAACCGCGTAATTGTCGTCTTTTGCTAAAATCGTTTCTTTCGTCTGAAGATCCACCGCGACGCGGGACAAACCGAAGTTTTCGTATATCATGTATCTGCCGTCCGCAATATGGAAACAGCTGACGTACAGACCTATCTCATTCAATGCGTCCCCTCTGCTCAAAATACCGTGAACGTTCGATATCGCGTCCGCGAGGATATCGCTCACATTCTGTTCGGATATTTTTTCGTATTTTCCGTCGTAGAGGTCGACGTACATTTCGTTTTCGCCGCCGTTGTGAAGCTTCAGCCGGAGCAGATAAAAGCCGCTGTCCGCCGCGCAGACGCTGCGCAGGGAATCGACGGAGGATGAAAACGTCAAAACTTCTTTTAAAGTCTCCGTGCCCGGATCGAATTCATATATTTTATCCGTTTTTTCTTTTGTCATTTCGTGGCTCATTATAAACAGTTTCCCGCCGGATACCGTCATGGCGGAGTAGGGAAATCCGTATTCCGATACCGTGTACGTTTTCATCGTTTTTGCGGCGGTATCGAACGCGAGCAGTAAAAGCGGCACCGGATCGTCGCCCGCGGGATTTCCTGTGACGGCAAGCGTATATATCACGCCGTTAAGCTCCGTGCGTGAAAAACCCGTCTCGTAACCCTGGTCCTCCAGTTTTCCCAAACAAACGTCCGTTTTGTCTTTAAGACTGAAAAAACGGAATTCGGCGTCCACGGTATATAAACTGTCCTTCATCGTGACCACGCTGTAAAAGATCCCGTTGTCGGTCGCGGTGATACCGGCGCGGTTATCTATCTCCCCGAGCTTCGCACCGCTCTTATCTTTGATTATCAAAGGATTTTCAAGCGTTCTTTGCTCGGTTTCGGCTATCGTTTCCGCCTCGGTCGACACAGTATCGCTGTTCGCCGCGCACCCCGCCGCCGTTATCAGAAAGACAAAGACAAGGATCAAAGCTATTATTCTGCGCATGATTTAAAAGTCCTTTCCGTTATTTTATTCGTTTGTTCGCCGCTGTAAGAAAGCGGCGGAGCATTTCGTTTCCCAATAACTGTTCGCGCAGCCGCTCGGGGAAATTGTCCGCAAACTGCTCAATGCTGCAGCCTGCGTAAAAATCTTTCGGCAGCTCTCTGCAGTATTCGCCGCCGCCGTAGCTGCCGGCGGAGCTTCCCGGAGTAAAGCAGTTGTAGTGGATATCCGGTGCGCCTTTTTCATGAAAACGGAGCGTGATGATATCGTGTTCGTGGGCGATCTCTATATCGTCATCGGCAAGATGGATGTCGCAGTGTAAAAACTTCAGCCCCTTTTCCCGCGCGAACTCCTCGGCGTACGTGTCGTATTCACCGCGTATCAGAACTTTGTTTTTGCAAAGCCTTTTATCAAGCTCCGGCGAGGTATCGATAAATCCCACCGTCCTGCTTAAGATAAGGCAGCCGATCTTCGGAAAAGATTCAAGATATCCTTCACAAAGACCCGTTATGCCTTCTTTTACGCACAAAACGTTATATTCGCTCTGCCAGTTTCTATCCGAAGTCGGCCAGGCCTCGGCGTCTTCTTTGCACAGAGCGCCCTCGCCCTCCACTTCAAGCAGTCCGCTGTAATGGTTTATGTAAACCGTTTTTTCATTATGCTTTGAAAAGTACATATCTGTTCACCTCATAAAACCGGAATTTGTTGATATCAAAGCGTCAGTATTTCGCTCACGATTTCATAAACGTTCTTATTGACTGTATCCACTTTTATGGTGTCAAGCGTTTGATACATGTCGATCCTTGCAACGCTTCTGTCGATTACATCGTTAC
>JAEEGW010000324.1 GCA_016280525.1 Clostridiales bacterium | reverse complement strand
TTTTTCGCTATTTGGCTGAAATTTAATCCTTGTTCTTTATATACTCTTGACTTTTCACGTTCTTCTGTGGTAAAATGTGCATATAGGCTCATTTTGCTTCTCCTTTGTGTTTAATGTTGTCTTGTCAACTCCATTATACCAAAGAAAGCTTTATGAGTCTATACTTTATTTAATTTTTGTTGCACTTGTATTGTACATCCATCATTAAGAATTCAGTAGGGGTCGGCGCCTCGACGACCCGCTCGTAGGGGAGGGGTCTTACGTGAACCCCCAACGCTCTCAAGTTCGCGTCGGGGAACCCCTATCCCCTCCCGAGTTAAGAGTGAATAGTGAATAGTGAGTAGTGAATAGTGAAGAGGTATGAGGGGGCGCGCTGAAATCTTGTTTGCGTCAGCAAACATATCGAGTGCGGCGCAAGGCGCACATATCGAGCAGACTGAAAGGACTGCATATCGAATCGCGTAAGCGATATATCGACAAAAAAGTCGAAATGCCTTCGGCTCGAGATGCCTTCGGCTCGATATGTCACTTCGTGACAAGATGGAATGCGGACGAGCGATGCTCGCATCTGCGGGTTATACAATTAACGTTAAGCGAGAGTAAAAATGTTTAAGATCAAAAAAGACGGAATAGACGCGCTGTTTGACAGGTTCGATGAAAAGTACGACTTGTTTTTGCTGGTCGGCGATTCATATAAAAGATATGAAAAAGGCGATAAGCAGAGCGAAAGGACGAACACCGTCCGCTCACCCAAAGATTTCTTTTTCCCGCAGACCGAGGATATGATGAAATTCAAGGTCGCGGGCAAAAAGATAGAGCTGACGGACATAAGGACCGAAAAGGACGATTTTATAATTTTCGGCGTCCGCGCCTGCGACGCGGAGAGCTTTGACGTGCTCGACAGAGTGTTTTTATCCGAGCCGGCAGATTCGTATTATGCGGAAAAGCGGGAGCACGGCGTTATTGTGACGGAGGCGTGCCGCCGCCCGTCCGAGACGTGCTTTTGTCAGAGCTTCGGGATCAACCCGTCCGAGCCGGGCGGAGATATATCCGTGTGGCGCGACGACGAGTATATTTATCTGAAACCGAACACGGAAAAAGGCGAAAAAACGCTGTCAAACGTATTTGAAACACTTGAAAAAGCCGATGAAAACGATATAAAACCGATAAAAGACGAGATAAAAAAGATACTTGACAGACTGCCGCTGAAAGACGTTAAAACGGACGGCTTCGGCGCGGGGATGACGGACGCGCTGTTTGAGCAGCCGGAATGGGAGCAGTTATCGCAGTCGTGTCTCGGCTGCGGCACGTGCACTTTCGTCTGCCCGACGTGCCAGTGCTACGATATAAAAGACTGCAAAACGAAAGACGGCGTTCTGCGTTACCGCTGCTGGGATTCGTGTATGTATTCCGAGTTTACCAAAATGTCCGCGGGTCAGCCGAGGTTTACGCAGAAAGAGCGTTTCCGCCAGAGGTTTATGCATAAACTTGTATATTTTCCCGAAAACAACGGCGGCGTATTCGGCTGCGTTGGCTGCGGCAGATGTGTCGCAAGCTGCCCGATCTCAATGAATATCGTCAAAGTCATAAAAACTCTGGGAGGCAAAAATGACAGGCAGAAATGAAACGCTTATCCCGGCAATAGCGGAAATAACCGACATAAGAGCTGAAACGCCGGACGTAAAGACGTTTGCCGTGCTTGCGGACGGCAAAAAGCCGTTTGACCACAAGCCCGGGCAGTGCGCGATGCTCTCCGTTCCCGGCGCGGGCGAGGCTATGTTTTCGATAACTTCCTCGCCGACCGACAAAGAAATAATGGAGTTTTCTGTAAAAAAATGCGGCACATTTACGGATTTTCTGCATAACTGCGAGCCGGGACAGCAGATAACGGTAAGAGGTCCGTACGGCAGAGCGTTTCCGGTAGATACCGAATTTACGGGCAAAGACCTGTTGTTCATCGCCGGCGGTATAGGTCTGGCGCCGCTGCGTTCCGTCATAAACTACTGCCGCGATAAAAGAGAAAATTACGGCAAACTTGATATAGTTTACGGCAGCAGAAGCAAGAACGATTTAGTGTTTTATAAGGAAATAACACGGCAGTGGAGCGGTGATAAAGACGTAAACGTATATCTTACGATAGACAGAGAGCAGGACGGCTGGGACGGCCACGTAGGCTTTGTGCCGAACTACGTAAAAGAGCTCGGGTTTGACAACAACAGGGTCGCGATAGTCTGCGGGCCGCCTATAATGATAAAATTCACCGTCGCGAATCTGCTTGATATGGGGTTTGAGAAAACGCAGATTTACACGACGATGGAGATGAAAATGAAATGCGGCGTGGGCAAATGCGGCAGATGCAACATAGGCTCAAAATACGTGTGTAAAGACGGGCCGGTGTTCCGGTTTGACGAGCTGGATAAATTACCCGACGAGTATTGAGGTGTAGTATGGAAAACACTGTTATTATATTTTTATTCGGCAAAAAATACGAGGTGCCGGAAAACCTTACGATAATGACGGCTATGGAATACGCCGGGTATCAGCTCGTCCGCGGGTGCGGGTGCAGAAACGGCTTCTGCGGCGCGTGCGCGACGGTTTACAGGATAAAAGGCGAGCGCGAATTGCACGCGGCGCTTGCCTGCCAGACGAAAGTGGAAGACGGGATGTATATCGCAACGCTGCCGTTTTTCCCGCTTGTCAAGCAGGTGTACGATATTGAAAAAATCCCGGTAAACGAACAGGTGATGATGCAGTTATACCCTGAAATTTACGCCTGCGTCGGATGCAGCGCCTGCACGAAAGCGTGCACGCAGGGATTGAACGTCATGCAGTACATAGCGTACGCGCAGAGAGGCGATTTTGAGGCCTGCGCGAACGAGTCTTTTGACTGCGTTATGTGCGGCGTCTGCTCGTCCCGCTGTCCCGCGGGCATATCTCATCCGCAGGTGGCGATGCTCGCGCGGCGCATAAACGGCAAATATATCGCGCCGGGGTGCGGGCACTTGAACGACCGCGTAAATGAGATAAAAGACGGCGCCTTTGACGGTCTTTTAGCCGATCTTATGCAGAAGCCTGTTTCGGAGCTTAAAGAGCTCTACAACAGCCGCGTAATTGAAAAATAAGGAGGCTTACATGTATTCTGATAAATTCAAAGCCTCGCTGCAGCTCATTACAAATAACAGAGAGCAAAACGCTGCGTACGAGCCGCAGAGGATGAGCGCGGAGCAGAAAGAAGAGATACTGAATAAATATCATCCCGACCACAGAGAAGATAAATTCGCGACTCTGAAAGTCGGCAAAAACAAAGGCGACAAAGTGCCCGCGGAGCTGTGCGGTATGCTTTGCGCGCACAGCAGGATAAAAGATATAAAAATCGATCTGCAAAACCCGGATTACGACGTTGACGTGCTGATAATCGGTAGCGGCGGCGCGGGCGCTTCCGCGGCGATAGAGGCGGATAACGCGGGCGCAAGCGTGCTTGTAGTCACAAAGCTGCGAATGGGCGACGCGAACACGATGATGGCGGAGGGCGGCATACAGGCGGCGGACAAGCCGGACGATTCTCCGGCTATACATTTTATAGACGCGTACGGCGGCGGCCATTTTGCCGCGAAGCGCGAGCTTTTGTCAAAGCTTGTTTTACAGGCGCCGGAGGCTATAAAATGGCTGTCCGACCTCGGCGTTGAATTTGACAAAGCGCCGGACGGCACCATGATAACGACGCACGGCGGCGGCACGTCGCGCAAGCGTATGCACGCGTGCAAGGACTATTCCGGCGCGGAGATAATGCGCACCCTGCGCGACGAGGTTTTAAATCGCGGCATAACCGTTGTTGATTTCACGGCGGCGATAGAGCTTATACTTGACGAAAACGGCGCGGCGGCGGGAGCGGTGCTGCTGAATATGGAGACGAAAGAGCTTCTCGTCGCGCGCGCAAAAACGGTGATTCTCGCAACGGGCGGCGCGGGGCGTATGCATTACCAGGGATTTCCGACGTCAAACCACTACGGCGCGACGGCGGACGGGCTCGTTCTCGGTTACAGAGCCGGGGCGAAACTGCTGTACGCGGACACGCTTCAGTATCACCCGACGGGCGCGGCATATCCTGAGCAGATATACGGCGCGCTCGTTACGGAAAAGGTGCGTTCTCTCGGCGCGAAGTTAGTCAACGCGAAAGGCGAGGTCTTCGTGCATCCGCTTGAAACGCGCGACGTCTGCGCGGCGGCAATAATACGCGAATGCGGCGAGAGGGCAAACGGCGTTGACACCGGAAACGGTTACGGCGTCTGGCTTGATACGCCTATGATAGAGAAGATAAACGGCGCGGGGACGATAGAGCGTAGGATCCCGGCAATGATGCGTATGTTTGACAAATACGGCATAGATATAAGAGTAGATCCGATACTCGTTTACCCGACGCTGCACTATCAGAACGGCGGGCTTGACATAACGGCGGACGGTATGACCGCGGTCGAAAACCTATACGCCGCGGGCGAGGTAGTGGGCGGCATACACGGCAGGAACAGGCTTATGGGCAATTCTTTGCTTGATATAATAGTATTCGGCAGATCTGCCGGCAAAAACGCGGCGGAGAAGAGCAAAACAGTCAAGCCCGGCAGGCTGACGCTTGACCACGTTTCAGCGTACGAAAAAGAGCTTGAGGGCGCGGGGATTGAAACGGAACTCGTATCGCCTAAGCTGCTGCCGGATTACACAAGAAAGGTGAGAAGTTTGTGATATGGAACTGTTCGGCGGTGTTTTGTCTTTAAAAGGCGTGCTGTTTTTGATATTCTCCGTGCTTGCCGTTATAGTTACGGGCTACGCTCTCGGCAGGATAAAGATAAAAGGCGTGTCGCTCGGCGCGGCGGGCGTATTTATAACCGCGCTCGTATTCGGCTGTATTTTCTACAACACGCTCGGCTCGGAGCTTACGGCGGATAGCGCGTCGTACGTCACGGGTGCGCTTAAAATAATTGAAAACGTGGGGCTCGTTATGTTTGTCGGCGCCGTCGGCTTTATGGCGGGACCGGGGTTTTTCCACAATCTGAAAAAGAATTTCAAGTCTTACGTTATCTTAGCCGCCGTGCTTGTGCTTACGGGCGGGCTTACGTGCGCGGCGTGCATACTTATAGGA
>JAEEGW010000323.1 GCA_016280525.1 Clostridiales bacterium | reverse complement strand
CGGAAGAGACTACCGAAGAGGAAACGACGGAAGAGATAATAACAGAGCCGGAGGTCAAAGAAGACCTTGAAGCGATGAACGCGGAACCGGCCGCGTCCTTCACGGTATCGCGCGCGTTCAGCGACGATATGGTGATACAGAGAGACGAATATATAAGGATATGGGGCTGGGCGGACGATTCCGAGAACGGCAAGAGAGTCGAGGCGGAATTCGGCGGTCTTCACGGTGCGGACGTCATTGAAGACGGCCACTGGCTCATAACGTTAGGCGGCACGCTTCCCGCGAATACGGAAGGCCAGACCCTGCGAGTATTTGCCGCGGAAGGCGCGGAATACACGTTCAACAACGTGCTCGTAGGCGACGTTTACTGGGTCGTAGGCCAGTCCAACATAGCGTATCCCGTAGCCTCGATAAAGGCCGAGCCGCTTGCGAGCGCGGCGGGCAGAAACGTTGAGATAAACGACAACCTTATGATACGTCTTTACAAATGCGGTATGGACGATATTATGAATACGAACAAAGTCGTAAAAGGTTCAAACGCCGTAAGCGAGGACGTCGTATACCCGCGCGGCTGGAAAAAGCCGTCAAGCGCGGCAAACTACTTTACCGCGATAGGCTATTTCACCGCTATAAACCTGTATAACGCGCTTGACCGCAGTCTGCCGATAGGCTTAATAGAATTTGACGCGGGCGGCTGCGCTCTGCACGCATTTTTACCGAATGAAGTGCGTGACGCGCTGAAAGTCAGCAAAGCGAAAAACGGCATATACAGCGCCGCCGGTTCAAACCAGCACGAGTCGTCGTTCATGTATAACAACAGAATGTATTCGTTCCAGAATATGCCCATAAAGGGTATAATCTGGTATCAGGGCGAATCCGACTGCGGCTCCGCGAACAAGAACAACACGCAGTACGCAAACCGTTTCACCGCTCTGATCGAGTATTTAAGAGACAAGCACGCGCAGATCCATCACGATTATCCCGTATATATCGTGGAGCTGCCGCCCATATATATGCCGTTTGACTACGCCCGAGTAAGAATGAACATGGGCACTATACCGTCGCTTCTCAAAAACGCCCACATCTGCTCTTCCGCCGACACGTGGAAGGACAAAACTTATGAAAACAACCTGCATCCGTACAACAAGTGGGAAGTATCGGAGCGTATGGCGAAAATAATACTTGCAAACGATTACGGCATAGGAGATCTTGATTACGAGGAAGGCCCGATACCCATAAAACTCGAGGTGTCGGAAGACGGTCTTTCCGCAACGGTTACGTTCGATCACGTCGGCGACGGGCTGACGACGTTTGAAGGCGGGGAGATAAAGGGCGTAAAGGTCATGTGCTCCGGCGGTGGCAAACTCGTATCTGCGGAGATAACCGGCAAAAACACGCTGACAGTAACGGCAAACGCGAAAATATCCGCCGTTATGTATAACTCGGCTATCGAGGAGAGCTTCCCGGAAACGCTGACGCTCTGCTCCGGCTCGGGCGTTCCCTGCGCTTCTTTCAGATTAAACGTAAATTAACGATCAACATATAAACGGAGGCAATATAATGAAAAGAGTATTATCAGTCTTGCTTATCGGTATCATGTGCGCGGCTGTGCTGACCGGATGTACGGACACGCCGGCGCAGACAGAGCCCGACACGACGGAGGCGCCGGAGATCTCGGTGACCGATGAAATAACAGAAACGGAGACGGAAGAAATGACGGAAGAAACAACCGAAGAAGTCACGGAACCTGTCGTGACGGAAAACCTTGAAGCTATGAACGCGGAGCCCGCCGCAGCGTTTACGGTGTCGCGCGCGTTCGGTAACGATATGGTGATACAGAGAAACGAATATATAAGGATATGGGGCTGGGCGACGGAGTCCGAAAACGGCAAGAGAGTGGAAGCCGAATTCGGCGGCCTGCACGGCGCCGCCGTTATTGAAAACGGCGAATGGCTCATAACTCTGGGCGGCACTCTTCCCGAGAACACGGTAGGACAGACCCTGCGCGTGTTCGCCGCGGAAGGCGTTGAAACCACGTTTGAAAACGTGCTCGTCGGCGACGTTTACTGGGTCATAGGCCAGTCGAATATCTGGTACCCGGTATCGTACATACTTGAAGAGCCGAACGCAAGCGAAGAGGCGAGAAACGTTGAAATAAGCGACGATCTGCAGATACGTCTTAACAGAACGTACGCCGGAGACTTTTCCGGAACGGCGATAGGCACGGACGCGGTAAGCAAAAACGTCGTCAACAGACGCGGCTGGCAGAAGCCGGAAAAAGGCGCCAAAGAATTCTCCGCCGTCGGCTATTTCACGGCCATTATGATGTATAACAAGCTCGACCGCAAGGTCCCGATGGGTATGATAGAGTTTGACGGAAACGGCTGCGCTCTGCACGCATTCCTGCCGAACGAAGTCCGTGATGCGTTGAACGTCAGCAAAAAGGACGCAAACGGCTACTATACCGCTGCGGGCGTAAACGCTCACGTCTCGTCGTTTATGTATAACCACGGCATGTACGCGTTCCAGAATATGCCCATAAAAGGCGTTATCTGGTATCAGGGCGAATCCGACCTCGGCACGCAGAACAACAACTGCACGGAATACGCAAACCGCTTCAAAGCGTTTGTGGAATACATAAGAAACGCGCACGATCAGCTCCATCACGATTACCCCGTGTATATGGTAGAGCTTCCGCCTATATTCATAGCGTTCGATTTCTCGGACGTAAGGCTCAATATGGGCACGATCCCGAGTATATGCGAAAACGTCCATATCAGCTCTTCCGCGGATCTGTGGAAGGATAAAAAATACGGCGCGGGAGAACCCGTAAAGAACAACCTGCACCCGTATAACAAGTGGGAAGTCTCGCAGCGTATGTCGTCTATAATTCTTGCCGATATGTACGGCATAGGCGACCTGGACTATACGGAAGGACCCGTACCGATGTCTTACGAGGTATCAGAAGACGGCCTTACGGTAGACGTTAAATTCGCCCACGTCGGCGACGGACTCACTGCTTACGGCGACGCCATAAAGGGCGTAAGAGTAAAGACCGAAAGAAGAGTCACTTTCGGAAAACCCACGTCCGTTGAGATAGTCGGCAAGGACACGCTGAGAGTTACGGCAGCCACAAAGATAACGTACGTTGCGTATAACACTTCAAGAGAAGAGACCTTCCCGGAGAAGATAACTCTCTGCTCCAGCTCAAACGTCCCCTGCGCATCCTTCGGCTTCGACATTAAGGCAGAATAAAAACAATAAACATACCACCGGCGCTGATCTTTTCAACGCCGGTGAAATTTATAAAAATCTAAGGAGAATACAAAATGCAAGTATTTAAAACAATTGTCAGCATTCTATTGATAATAGCGGGTATATTATCAATCGTTTTCGGTATTGTTGTATTGAACAAGTTTGAAGGTTCATACGGATCGTATGCAATATTCGGAGGAGATTTTTATACATATATAAATGACAATGCCAACAGAACCGCTGACAATACAAGATATAATAATGAAATTGTTAAAGCAGGTTTCGGATTTATTCTGATAATAAGCGGATTGACAATTATACTTGTGTCAATACGCTCAATGCTTAACGATTATTCTATGCCGTATAAAGGCGGCTCTATAATATACAGTATTCAGGATAACGGAAACGGTAAAGCGGCCCCGAAAAAAGACGATATGCCAGAATTAGCGGAAGAAGAAAGTAAAGAAAAAAGTATTCCTAACACTCAGAATTCTGATGTCAAAAGCGAACCAAAAGAAGAAATAAAAATAATTGAACCGATCAAAACCAAACCTGCTATGCATCAGTGCAAGCGTTGCGGTTACAATTCAAATATAACTCCGTGTCCGTTCTGCTTCGGCATGAGCGATGAAGTACTTGAGAATAGCAGAAAACTGAATCCGGTAAAGCCAAATAAATCGGAAGAAGAATTTGTTTTGTGTCCCAGCTGCGGCAAGCGGCAAAATGCATCCCGAGCTGCGTGTTACTGTTGCGGCCAGCCGTTTTTGACAGATGAGATATAGCCATTAATGGAAATTAGGAGTTTGAATATAAAGTAAGCGCGTCGGGCGTTGGGGTCGGCATCTCGACGCCCCACCTGCCTTTCCCTTTCGGGGAAGGGGGACAGTTTGCGGTGGAGGAGGCTTGTAGGGGCGATCATTGATCGCCCGTTTTGTTTTGTGCATATTTTGGCGGGCGACCAATGGTCGCCCCTACAAGATACGTGTTGCACCCTCAGAAAACGCTGAGGGAGGGGACAGGGGGGGATGGGGGGTGGCGCGTAGCGCCGTGAGGGGTGGGCGACCACCCATAT
>JAEEGW010000322.1 GCA_016280525.1 Clostridiales bacterium | reverse complement strand
TTAGGCAAATCGCTTAAGGAGCAGGGAATATTCGATCTTTACCCGGAGGAAAAGAAACGCCATTACGTAAAAGTCCCGGTATTCTCGTTCAACAAGATAAGAGGTCTTGACGCGTATCTTTCCCCGGAGATGAAGTCCACCGGCGAGGCGATAGGATATGACGATAAATTGAACCGCGCGCTGTTCAAAGCGCTTCAGGCGGCGGGTCTGAGACTGCAGAATTACGGAACGGTTCTCGTCACCGTGGCTGACTCGGACAAAGACGAGACGCTCCCGCTCATACGCCGCTTCTACAACCTCGGCTTTAATATAGAGGCGACGGAGGGCACGGCGAATTTCTTAAAGGAAAACGGCATAAGAACGCACGTGCTGAAAAAGATATCGTCCGGATCTGACGAGATACCGGAGGCTCTGCGCCAGGGACATATAGCGTACGTCATAAACACGCGCGACATAGGCGCGTCAAACGCGCAGAACGACGGCATGCTGATACGCCACTGCGCGACGGAAAACAACGTGACCATGTTCACCTCGCTTGACACGGTGCGCGTCCTGCTTGACGTGCTTGAAGAGACGACGCTCACCGTCTCCACCATAAACTCATAATATGAAAGACGTAGTTTTCACCGTATCGGACAATATAAAGCTGACGGAGCACGTTTATAAAATGACGCTGTGCGGCGATTGCTCGGATATCTTGCGCCCCGGACAGTTCGTGAATATAAAACTTGACGGACTTTATCTGCGCCG
Source organism: Clostridiales bacterium (assembly GCA_016280525.1). Lineage (GTDB taxonomy): Bacteria > Bacillota > Clostridia > Oscillospirales > CAG-272 > UBA1248. Next base: position 4,503 of record JAEEGW010000322.1, on the reverse strand, counting down.
GCCGATCTCCGTCTGCGACAGAGAGGGCGACGCGCTCACTCTCATATACAAAGTCGTCGGTAAAGGGACGGAGCAGATGAGCACGATAAAGCAGGGCGAAAAGCTCCCGCTTCTGACGGGCTTAGGCAACGGTTACGATATATCCGTATCGGGTCAGAAGCCGCTTCTGCTCGGCGGCGGCGTCGGCGTGCCTCCGCTGTATATGCTTGCAAAAGAGCTTGTAAAGGACGGCAAAGAAGTAAGCGTCGTACTCGGCTTCAACACGAAAGACGAGGTCTTTTACGAAGACGAATTCAAAGCGCTCGGCTGCTCAGTCACAGTCACTACCGTCGACGGCAGCTACGGCAAAAAAGGCTTTGTGACGGACGCTTTGCCGGAAGAATACTCGTATTACTACACCTGCGGGCCTCTGCCTATGCTCAAAGCCGTGTTTAACAGCTGCAAGTCGAGCGGCCAGCTGTCGTTTGAAGAGCGCATGGGCTGCGGCTTCGGCGCGTGCATGGGCTGTTCGTGCAGGACGATAACAGGATATAAGCGCATTTGCCGTGACGGCCCGGTGCTTTACAAGGAGGAGATTTTATGGGAAAAATGAGCGTAGACCTTTGCGGCATCACACTTGACAACCCCGTCATCCCCGCCTCCGGTACGTTCGGCTACGGACTTGAATTCGCAGAGTTGTACGACATAAATATTTTAGGCACGTTTTCTTTCAAAGGCACGACAAAAGAGCCGCGCTTCGGCAATCCAACGCCGAGGATAGCGGAATGCGCGTCCGGAATGTTAAACGCCGTCGGCCTGCAGAATCCGGGCGTGGAGCACGTTATAAAATACGAGCTTCCGGCGCTGAAAAAGGTATTTGCCAAAAAGGTAATGGCGAACATATCCGGCTCAAGCATTGAGGATTACGTTTACGTAAGCGAGCTGCTTGACCGTGAGGATCAGGTCGGCTGGCTTGAAATAAACATAAGCTGCCCGAACGTCAAAGCCGGCGGAATGGGCTTCGGCACGTCGGCAGAGTCCGCCGCGGCGGTGACTAAAGCCGTAAAAGCGGTGACGAAAAAGCCGGTCATAATGAAACTGTCGCCGAACGTGACGGATATAGTGTCGATAGCCAAAGCCTGCGAGGACGCTGGCGCGGACGGTATCTGCGCCATAAACACGCTCCTCGGCATGAGGATAGATCTGAAAACGGGCAAACCTGTGATAGCGAACGTTACGGGCGGCGTTTCCGGCCCGTGCGTGTTCCCGGTGGCGCTGCGCGCCGTGTATCAGATCAGCCGCGCGGTAAAAATACCCGTTATCGGCTGCGGCGGCGTAAGCACGGCGGAGGACGTGCTGGAGATGATGTACGCGGGCGCGACGGCGGTACAGGTCGGCGCGGCGAACCTCGTTGATCCGTTTGCGTGCAAAAAGATAATTGAAGAGCTGCCCGAGGTCATGGACAGGTATAAATTCAAAAATTAAGAATTAAGAATTCAGAACGGGGGTCTCCCACCCCTCAAGCCCGCTTGCGGTACCCGAAGAAATCTGCGCGTCACTGCCGTGACTGTGCTTGATTTCTTTCGACCGCTGCACTTTCCTCGCTTTGCTTTATCCGCCCCCGGCGGCGCAAAGCTCGTCAACCCCCGTACCCCCCTACCCCTCCCACAGATCAAAGATCTGAGGGGGCGGCGCGAGGCTTACGGAAATCCCCATTGCTCACTGTGTTCGCAACGGGGAACCCCGACCCCACGATCTCCGAGAGAGATTGAGGGGCGCAATTAAAAAATATAAAAAAAAGGAGATTTATAAACTATGGAACCGAGTATGGACGAAAAATTACAGAAAGTTATTGAACTGTGCGAAGAAGGCGATCCGGAGATGTGCGCTTTCTTAGGCAAGGAATTTTATTTCGGCTGGAACATACCGCAGGATCTTGACCGGGCTTTCAGGTATCTGACGACAGCGGCAAAAGCCGGCGACGCTTTGTCCCAGTTCCTTCTCGGATTCATGTACTGGTCCGGCAGAGGAACGGAACCGGATCAGGATAAAGCGTTAGAGTGGTTTTTGCCCGCCGCGGAGCAGGGCATAGCCGAGGCGATGTATAACGTCGCCAAGATACTGCTTGACAAGGATGAAGAAAAAAACAGAGAAGAAGCGATACAGTGGCTTGTAAAATCGTCTGACGCCGGATACGGTGCGGCGACCGATATGTTATCTGATTTTGAAGATTAAAGACACCGATAATCGGGCCGTCGGGGGAGTCGAACCCTCCCGAGTGAAGAGTGAATAGTGAATAGTGAATAGTGAATAGGTAAGGTGTCCCTACGGGAACCCCCAACGCTCTCAAGTTCGCGTCGGGGAACCCCGGCTCCCATCAAATTTCAGATTTGACGGGGCGCCGAAAGAAGGATATAATAAATGAGATTGCTTTTTGAAATGGATAAAAAAGACTACGGAGACTGTACGCATACGCACATGCGCCATTCCGCGAGGAGTATCATTATAAAAGACGGCAAGGTCGCAATGATACACAGTCTGAAATACGATTACTACAAATTCCCGGGCGGCGGTATAGAGAACAAAGAAGACCCCGTGCGGGCGATGATACGCGAAACGCGGGAAGAAGCGGGGCTTATAGTTGACCCGGCTTCCGTCAGAGAATACGGATACGTGCACAGGATACAAAGAAGCGACAAAGACGAAACCGAGTGTTTTTTGCAGGATAATTATTATTATCTTTGCGATATAAAAGGTAAAACGGTGCAGAAGCTTGACGGCTACGAGGCGCGCGAATCCTATACGCTTGAATACGTTACACCGGATATCGCGATATCAAAAAACCGTGCTGTAAAAGACAGTCCGTATAACAAAATGATGTTTGAAAGAGAAGCGCGCGTGCTTGAAATGCTTGTAGCAGAAGGAATTCTGTAAAATATTGAAATTAATAAGCCGACGAGGGCGAGGGAATGCCACTTACGGAAACCCCCACCGCTCTCCGGTTCGCGGCGGGGAACCCCGGTCCCACAATCTTAAAAAGATTGAGTGGGCGCGGCGGGAGAATGAAAAAGCGATCCAACAGGAGAAATATATGATACATCTTGAAAAAATCGACGCAAAAAACCTTTGGGACGTCGTTGAGCTTAAGGTGGCGAGGTCTCAAAAGAATTTCGTCGCGGACAATAAGGACAGTATTCTTGAAGCGTATTTAGCCGTCGGTACGGAATGTAAAGCGTTTCCGTTTGCGATTTATAACGATAAAACGCCCGTCGGTTTTCTGATGATAGGCTATAACGAGGCGGCGATGTACGGACTGTACGACGAGGAGCCGCCCGCGAGCGTAAAGAACAATTATTCTTTGTGGCGGCTTATGATAGATAAAAAATATCAGGGAAAAGGCTACGGAAGAGAAGCCGTCCGCCTTGCGCTTGAATTTATCCGAACGTGGCCGTGCGGAAAAGCGGAGTTCTGCGAGCTTTCATACGAGCCGGAAAACGAGGCGGCAAAAAATCTGTATCACTCTTTCGGATTTACTGAAAACGGAGAGACGGACGGAGACGAAACAGTCGCCGTGCTGAAGCTGTAAAAAAGTTGACCCGGACGAGAATTGATCTGCGGAGAGGAAAAAGGAATGACAAAAAATAACGGAGAAGAAATAAGAGCCGCCCGTCGCGAGGACTGGAAAACGGAGCCGATGCCGAAGCAGACAGAGACCTTTGTGCTTCAGCGGTCGTTTGGCGACGGGGAAATGAAGGCGCTCCGCCCGGGACATATCCCGCAGGCTATGGAGGACAAGTGGTTCTGGTATATGGAGGGATCGACGCTCTGGGCGCACCGCAGCTGGTCGGGATTCTGTATTTACCGGATCGATTTCAAAGAAGACGGTCATCATATCGTGACGGTCAACCGCGATCCGGAGCAGTACGGGTGTACCGATACAGAAGAAGACTCCGTGACCTTGAACGGGCTTTTAGACCGGTGGATCCGGATCCCGTACGACTACCGCGGACAATGGCTTTCGGAAACGTATGACGCATTGAAAAAACCGGAAAAATAAGATAAAACCTGTTTTAAAAGGGGAGAGAGGATCATGTTTAAGTGCGATCATACTAAACTGAGGCTGTCTTTTAACGAATTTCACGACGTCAAGGCAAGCGATATGCCGGATTACGGGGAATTCTGTCTTCTTGAATTGAAAGACGGACGGTATACGGCGGGAGAATGGCACCCGAAAGATTACGAAAACAAAAAGTCCGTATCGGGAAAATTCATTCGCGGAACGGCTGACATCGTCGCTTCCTCCGAAGTGTCGAAATGGCACTCGCTTGAACGGTATGACCTTACGAGCTGTCTTGAGGATGAAGAGATCAATTATATAAACCTCGGGCCTGAGGGAGATGAAATACATACCGTAAAATTCAAAGATTTCAAGTCGTTCAAGGACGGGGATTTTCCCAAAAGCGAACAGTACTGTCTTCTGATCCTGAAAAACGGAGGACTGGCGTCCGGCAGATGGGACAGGCT
>JAEEGW010000045.1 GCA_016280525.1 Clostridiales bacterium | reverse complement strand
TCACCATCGTTCTTAAGGAAAAAGAATAATCGGAGAGGAGTTAAAACGAATTATGGGACAAAAAGTTAATCCGCACGGTCTCCGTGTCGGCGTTATCAAAAAATGGGATTCGAGATGGCTCGTATCCGATATGGATTTCGGTGATACGATAGTAAACGACTATCATATCAGAGACTTCCTCAAAAAGAAGCTTTATAACGCAGGCGTGCCGAAGATAGAGATCGAACGCAGCAACAGCGCCGTTACGGTCATAATCTACTGCGCGAAGCCCGGTATGGTAATAGGCCAGAAGGGCGCCGAGAAAATGAAGCTGGAAGCGGAAGTAAAGAAGATCGTCAAAGACGATATGATCCACGCCGTTACACAGCGCGCTATAAAGAATCACAAAGAAGACGTTGATCTGCAGGCGGCTCTCAAAGCGATAGTCGTTCCGGAAGTCAGGATCAATATATTCGAAGTCAAATCGCCCGATCTGAACGCTCAGCTCGTTGCCGAAAGCATTGCGGACCAGCTCGTTCGCAGGATCGGCTTCCGCCGCGCGATGAAGAACGCCATAGGCAGAGCGATGAGACTCGGAGCAAAAGGTATAAAAGTTTCCTGCGCGGGCAGACTCGGCGGCGCCGAAATAGCGCGTACAGAGCACTACCATGAAGGAACTATACCGCTTCAGACTCTGCGTGCCGATATCGAATACGGCTTTTCCGAGGCTAACACGACCTACGGCAAGATAGGCGTTAAGGTCTGGATCTACGGCGGAGAGGTTCTCAACGAGAGCAGATCCGGCGGACAGAGACGCGACAACAGAGACAGAAGAGACCGCCGCGGCGGCCGCGATAACCGCGACAACAGAGACAATCGCCGCGACAACCGCGATCGCGAGAGAAAACCTTACAACAAGGAGGAACGCCGCGATGTTAATGCCTAAAAGAGTTAAATACAGACGCGTTCACAGAGGCAGAATGAAAGGCAAGGCCATGAGAGGCAACACCGTTACCTACGGTACCTACGGTCTTGAAGCGCTCGAACCCGCCTGGATAACAAGCAACCAGATAGAAGCAGCCCGTATAGCGATGACCCGTTATATAAAGAGAGGCGGTCAGGTCTGGATAAAGATATTCCCGGATAAGCCCATAACCGAGAAACCGGCCGAGACCCGTATGGGTTCCGGTAAAGGTTCGCCCGAATACTGGGTAGCCGTTGTAAAGCCCGGCAGAATAATGTTCGAGATGGACGGCGTTACTGAGGATATCGCTCGTGAAGCTATGAGACTTGCTTCTCACAAGCTCCCGATAAAGACAAAGTTCGTCAAAAAAGAAACTGAAGTAAAGGCAGAGGAGGAATAAGCTCATGAAAGCAGAAGAACTGAGAAAGTTATCTTCGGAAGATCTGAATAAAAAGCTGAACGAGCTCAAAGAAGAACTCTTCCGTCTCCGCTTCCAGCTTCAGATCAACCAGCTCGACAACCCGAACAAAATTCCCGAAACGAAGCGTAATATCGCCCGTGTTCTCACCGTTATGAACGAGAAGAACTCATAAGGGAAGAGAGGAGATATGTCATGAGTGAAGAAAGAAATCTGAGAAAAAACAGAGTGGGCATTGTCGTCAGCGACAAGATGGATAAAACCGTCGTCATCGCTATCGAGGAGCACGTAAAGCACCAGAAATACGGCAAGGTCATCAAGCGCACTGTAAGACTCAAAGTCCATGATGAGAACAACGAGTGCGGTATAGGCGACAAGATACTCGTTGCCGAAACCAGACCGCTGTCCAAGGACAAGAGATGGCGCATGGTAGAAATCATAGAAAAAGCTAAATAAGCAAAGTACGACGATTGCTTGCGCGCGTGCGGCATAATAAAAATGTCGCTGTATGGTGCGCGTAACGCGAGTTGTGAGATGCAAAAACGCTAAGGAGGATTCACACAATGATTCAACAGCAATCACTGATGAAGGTGGCGGACAATACCGGCGCAAAAGAGTTAATGTGCATCCGTGTTCTGGGCGGTACGGGCAGAAGATATGCAAATATCGGAGACGTTGTAGTTGCTTCCGTTAAGAAAGCGGCTCCCAACGGTACCGTTAAGAAAGGTGAAGTCGTTAAGGCTGTCATCGTAAGATCAAGACACGGTCTCAAGCGCGCGGACGGTTCCACGATCAAATTTGACGAGAACGCCGCCGTCATAATAAAAGAAGATAAAACGCCGAGAGGCACCCGAATTTTTGGCCCGGTAGCAAGAGAGCTTCGTGAGAAGGATTACTTAAAGATACTCTCCCTCGCTCCCGAGGTACTGTAAGGAGGACCGACCATGGAAAAGAAACTTCATATAAAGAAGGGTGACAAGGTCATAGTCATCTCCGGTGCCAGCAAGGGCGTCATAGGAAACGTTATAGAAGTCTCCGAAAAAGAGGGCAAGGTCCTCGTTGAGAAGGCTCACATGATCAGCAAGCACGTAAGACCCAGAAAACAGGGCGAGCAGGGCCAGATCGTTAACGTTGAAGGCGCGATCTACGCCGATAAAGTAATGCTCTACTGCGACAAATGCGGCAAGGGCGTACGCTATACCACAAAGGTCGAGACCGAGGAAAAGAACGGCAAGACCATCACTAAGAAGACCCGCATCTGCAAAAAGTGCGGAGCCAAGCTGTAAGGAGGTAACCTCATATGTCAAGACTTAAAGACTTATACAGAAACGAAGTTGCTCCTCAGCTGATGAACAAGTTCAACTACAAGAGCCCGATGCAGATCCCGAAGCTGGATAAGATCGTGGTCAACGTAGGCTGCGGCGACGCGAAGGACAACACGAAGGTCATAGATAACGTTATCGACGAGATAACCCAGATCACCGGCCAGAAGGCTGTTCCCACGTACGCAAAGAAATCCGTTGCTAACTTCAAGCTCCGCGAGGGCATGAAGATAGGCGTAAAAGTAACGCTGCGCGGCGAGACGATGTACGAATTTATGGACAGACTGTTCAACTTCGGTCTCCCCCGTGTCCGTGACTTCAAGGGCATCAACCCCAACGCTTTCGACGGCCGCGGAAACTATTCTCTGGGACTTAAAGAACAGCTTATATTCCCGGAAATAGAGTACGATAAGATCGACAAGATCAGAGGTATGGACATAGTATTCGTTACTACCGCCCAGACCGACGAAGAAGCAAAAGAGCTGCTCACTCTTATGGGCGCTCCGTTTGCAAAACAGTAAGGAGGATAAGCAGTTATGGCAAAAACATCCATGAAGAACAAGCAGCAGAAGCGTCAGAAGTTCTCAACACGTGAGTACAACAGATGCAAGATCTGCGGCCGTCCTCACGCTTATCTCCGTAAATACGGTATCTGCCGTATTTGCTTCCGCGAACTTGCCTACAAGGGACAGATCCCCGGCGTAAAGAAAGCAAGCTGGTAAGCAAAACACCGGATATAAAAAAACAAAACTCCGTCTTGCGACAGGAAGCATAACTTAACCGGCGCAAGACAGGCCGCTTAAAACAGCGGCAGCAAATAATAAATTGCCGAATGGAGGAGCAATAAAATGCAGATGTCTGATGTTATAGCGGATATGCTCACACGCATAAGAAACGCAAATAACGCAAAGCACGACACGGTCGACATTCCCGCGTCCAACATGAAGAAAGCCATTGCCGATATACTTGTCGACGAAGGCTATATAAAGAATGTTCAGATAATAGAAGATAACAAGCAGGGCGTTATAAGAGTAACTCTGAAATACGGTCCCAACAAGAGCAAAATACTCCAGGGTCTGCGCAGAGTTTCAAAGCCCGGTCTTCGTATCTACGCCAACAGCAAGGATATGCCGAGAGTTATGAACGGCCTCGGTATCGCCATCGTCTCCACCTCTAAGGGTATCATGACCGACAAACAGGCCAGAGCTCTCAACATAGGCGGAGAAGTACTGTGCTTCGTATGGTAAGGAGGTAACGACATGTCAAGAATTGGTAGAATGCCCGTTATCATACCTGCCGGCGTTACGGTAGATATTGAAGAAAACAACAAAGTCACCGTTAAAGGCCCCAAGGGAACGCTCGTAAGCAATCTCTGCCCGGCTATGGCGCTTGAAAAAGACGGAGGCGTCATTCACGTAAAGCGTCCCGATGACGAAAAAGAAAACAGAGCGCTGCACGGTCTTACCCGCGCGCTGCTCGAAAATATGGTCGTAGGCGTGACCAACGGTTTCTCGAAAACGCTTGAGATAGTCGGTGTCGGCTACAGAGCGGCGAAGAACGGAAAAACGCTTGACCTTACCCTCGGTCACTCACATCCCGTAAAGTTTGAAGAAACCGATACGATAAAGTTTGAGGTCCCGAACCCCAATACGGTAATCGTTTCCGGTATCGACAAACAGGAAGTCGGTCAGGTGGCTGCGGAGATCAGGGCAAAACGTCCTCCGGAGCCTTATCACGGCAAAGGCGTCAAGTACTCGGATGAAAAGATCCGCAGAAAAACGCCGAAGACCGGTAAATAATGAAAGGAGCGGACTGAAATGGTATCGAGAAAAGACAGTAACCAGCAGCGTCTTAAAAGACGCAAAAGAGTCAGAGGCAAGATCAGCGGCACAGCCGAAAGACCCCGTCTCTGCGTATATCGTTCACTTGCTAACATCAGTGCACAGATCATTGATGATACTACGGGAACGACGCTCGTGTCCGCCTCCACTTATGAAGCCGGATTTCAGGGCAATGGCGGCAACAAGGCAGCCGCAAAAGACGTCGGCAAGAAGCTTGCCGAAAGAGCAGCCAGAAAAGGTATCGTTGACGTCGTATTCGACAGAAGCGGTTATATCTATCACGGACGTGTACAGGAACTTGCCGAGGGTGCCCGCGAGGGCGGCCTGAAGTTCTGAGGAGGGTAATATGGTACAACAGAAAATCAATCCCAATACACTTGAACTCCAGGAAAGGCTCGTCAAGATCAACCGCGTTTCCAAAACCGTTAAAGGCGGACGTATCCAGAGATTCACCGCCATTATGGTCGTGGGCGACGGCAACGGTCACGTAGGCTTCGGTCTGGGCAAGGCAGCCGAGGTTCCCGAGGCTATCAGAAAGAGCCTTGAGGACGCAAAGAAAAACATAATCAAAGTTTCTATGAACGGAACGACGATCCCCCATCAGGTAATCGGCGAATACGGCGCGGGCAGAGTTCTGCTGAAGCCGGCATCCGAAGGTACCGGAGTTATCGCGGGCGGCTACGTCAGAGCGGTCATAGATATGGTAGGTATCAAGGACATCAGAGCAAAATGCCTGCGTTCCAACAACCCGGGCAACGTTGTAAAAGCAACGTTTGAAGGTCTGAAGTCACTTCGCACCATTGAAGAAGTTGCCGAGATGAGAGGCAAAGAAGTTTCTCAGATCAAGAAATAAGGAGGACTTCGGAAATGATTAAAGTTACACTCGTTAAGAGTCTTATCGGAAGCAAACCGAACCAGAAGGCGACCGCCGCCTCTCTCGGTCTGCGCAAGATCGGTGACAGCATCACCGCTGAAAAGACTGCTGTTTTAGACGGCAAGATCAACGTGATCTCCCATCTCGTTAAAGTCGAGTCGGCTGAGTAACGATCACGGAATTTGAGTAAAAGGAGGAAACACAATGAAGCTCCATGAACTTTCTCCCGCAGAAGGCTCTGTAAAGGAAAGATTCCGCAAAGGCAGAGGACCCGGCTCGGGAAACGGTAAAACGGCAGGCAAAGGTCACAAGGGACAGAATGCAAGATCCGGCGGCGGTGTAAGACCCGGATTTGAAGGCGGACAGTTCCCGCTTTACAGACGTCATCCCAAAAGAGGATTTAAAAACCACTTTGCAAAGCATTACGCCACAATAAACGTCGGCAGACTGGAAGCGTTTGAAAACGGCTCCGTTATAACAATGCAGGCGCTTATCGAAGCCGGTGTCGTTAAGAAACCGTTTGACGGTCTTAAGATACTCGGTAACGGCGAGCTTACAAAGAACTTAACCGTTGAAGCGGCGGTCTTCTCCGCGCAGGCGAAGGAAAAGATCGAGGCTGCCGGTGGAAAGGCCGAGGTCACTGAATAATGTTTAAAACAATTCGTGATGCGTGGAACGTGCCTGATCTGAGAAAGAAAATACTCTTTACTCTGTTCATAATCGTTCTTTACCGTCTCGGCTCGGTCATTCCGGTACCGTTCGCGTCACCGGAAATACTGCAGCAGGCTACGGCTTACGCAGGAAACTCGCTTTTAACTTACTTCACCTTCATCGCCGGTGAATCGTTCTCGCAGGCAACCCTGTTTGCGTTATCGATCTCTCCGTACATCACCGCATCCATAGTTGTTCAGCTGCTTTGCGTCGCTATACCGAAGTGGCAGGAATGGCAGAAGGAAGACGGCGAAGAAGGCAGAAGAAAGCTTGACAAGATCACCCGTTACATCACGGTCGGTCTGTCGCTCATCACGGCTTTCGGTTACTATCAGTACCTGAAAGCGAACAACGCCATAATCAACGTCACGCTTTTCTCCAACGCGACGCTCAACCAGTGGGCAATAGCCATCGTTATGATCGCTTGCTACTGCGCAGGCGCGTGCCTCATCATGTGGCTCGGTGAAAAGATAGACAATTTCGGCATAGGAAACGGTATATCCATCATACTGTTTATCAACATCTTATCGGGCATTCCGAGAATGGTCCAGACGTTCTACGTCAGAAACCTGCATCCGGAAAGCTACGGCTTAACGGACGCCAAAGCGATGCCCATCTGGCTGTTCATTATAGTAGCAGTCTTAATAGTCATCTTCTTCCTTGCGGCTATAACCTTCATCGTTCATATGACGGAGGCTGAACGCAGGATCAAGGTGTCGTACGCTAAGCGCGTACAGGGAAGAAAAATGTACGGCGGCCAGGATTCGGATCTGCCTATCAAGCTGAATATGTCCGGCGTTATGCCTATCATATTCGCGCAGTCGATAGCTTCCATCCCGTCTACGATCGCTCTTATAGCTCCCGGAACGAAGCCCGCAGGCTTTGACGAAGGGACCTACGCTATAGCGAACTTCAAGGAATGGTGGTACGTCTTTACAAACAAGACGTTCTCATACACCAGCCCGCTGTATATGGTAATATTCTTCGCACTTATCATAGCGTTTGCATACTTCTATATCACGATCTCCTTCGATCCGACGGAAATATCAAACAACTTAAAGAAGAACGGCGGCTTCGTGCTCGGACTTCGTCCCGGCGCTCCCACCGCGAACTTCATCAAGAGAGTGACCAACCGTATAACGCTTATCGGCGCGCTGTTCTTAGGCGTGGTCGCGATAATCCCGCTTATAGTCAACGCTACAATGGGTAACTCGCTCGGTATAGTCGCATTCGGCGGTACTTCGATATTGATTCTTGTCGGTGTTGCACTTGAGACCGTACGTGAGCTTGAGGCTCAGCTTACCACTTATCGCCGTCCCGGTACTTCCGGCGGTATATTCCGCGGTAAGAGGAAATAAGGGGTCAACCCATGAGAATAATCTTTCTCGGCGCGCCCGGTGCGGGTAAAGGAACTCAGGCGGAGCTCATCTCCGCGCAGTACGGTATCCCCGCCATATCAACAGGCGCAATAATAAGAGAAGCGATAGCCAAAGGCACCGAAATGGGCCTGGCGGCTAAAGCTTACACGGAAAAGGGAATGCTCGCTCCCGATGAAGTCGTTATCGGCATCATAAAGGAACGGCTTGCCAAAGATGACTGCAAAAACGGCTTCATCTTAGACGGCTTCCCCAGGACCGTGGTTCAGGCCGAAGAGCTTGACAAAATGGGCGTAGACATAGATCTCGTTATTTCAATAGAGGTATCCGACGATGATATCGTCAAGAGGATGAGCGGACGCCGCGTATGCGGCAGCTGCGGCTCATCGTATCACGTTCTGTATAAGCCCTCGAAGAACGGCGATCAGTGTGAGAAATGCGGTTCGGATCTGAGCATAAGAGCGGACGACAAGCCCGAGGTAGTGCTTGACAGACTTACCGTTTATCACAAAATGACAGAGCCGTTAAAGGACTATTACAAGAGCAAAGGCAAATGCGTTGAGGTTGAAGGTCAGGAGATCCTGGACGATACCAGCGCGCTTGTCAGAGAACAGATAGCGAAAGCTTTCGGCAGATAATATATGATACAAATCAAAGGTGAAAAAGCTATAGCTGCGATGCGTATCGCCGGCAGGATAACCGGCGAGGCGATATATCTCGGCGGTCAGGCCGTGAAGGACGGCGTCAGCACCAAACATATTGACGACATAATACGTCAGCATATAGAAAAGTGCGGTGCGACACCTTCCTTCTTAGGCTACGGCGGCTTTCCGGGAAGCGCCTGCATAAGCATAAACGACGAGGTCATACACGGCATCCCGTCAAAGAACAGAATAATCAAAGACGGAGATATCGTAAGTATAGACGTCGGAGCGTGCTACCGCGGCTATCACGGCGACAGCTGCTGCACGTTTGCGTGCGGCAACGTAAGCGACAAGGCTAAACGCCTTATGGAAGCGACCGAAAAAGCCTTTTATCTTGGAGCGGCGAAAGCCGTTGCGGGAAACCGGCTCGGAGATATAGGCTCGGCTATCCAGGAATACGTTGAAGGTCTGGGGTACGGCGTGGTCCGTCAGTACGTCGGTCACGGCGTCGGACACGACCTTCACGAAGATCCTGAGGTGCCGAATTTCGGCAGGGCAGGACACGGCGTAAGGCTGTATGCGAATATGACTATAGCCATAGAGCCGATGATAACCGAAGGGAACTACGACGTTAAAGTAGGACCGGACGGATGGCTGGTAACGACCAGGGACGGCAGTCTTGCAAGCCATTACGAGCACACCGTGCTCGTAACGGAAGGCGAGCCGGAACTGCTTACGAAGATTTAAGGGTACGGTATGAAGATCTGGCGGCCCCTGAAAGCGATCTTCTCAAAAGGAAGACTGCGGTCAAAGGATGAAGAATCGCTGATCGGACGTATCGCGCAGTCGGTATCCGGCAGAGATAAAGGAACGGTGTACGTTATAACCGGGCAGCAGGACAGGATAAGCGTCCTTGTCTGCGACGGAAAGAAACGTACCGTCAAGCAGCCTAAACGCAAGAATATACGGCACCTTCTGATATCGGATGAAAGGATCCCGGACGAATATATCGTAAAGGGAAGGATAAGCGCGGACGACGCACAGATATCCGCTTTCATCGATCGGAAGACCGATATATAAGTTTCATATATAATCATCGTTACGAACAAGGAGGAACGATTTTGCCAAAAGACGATGTTGTCGAATTTGACGGTCAGGTCATAGAGGCCCTGCCCAACGCGACCTTCAGAGTAAGGTTGACAAACGGTCATATAGTGACCGCAAGTATATCCGGCAGGCTCAGACTTAACAGTATCAAGGTTTTGGTAGGCGATAAAGTCCACGTTGAGGTTTCGATTTATGACCTCTCCAAAGGACGTATCACCTGGAGATCCAAATGAGTATAAATCATAACTATGAAAGGACAGGTAACACAAAGTGAAAGTTAAACCTTCCGTTAAGAAGATCTGCGAAAAGTGCAAGATCATCAAAAGAAAAGGCCGTGTAATGGTCATATGCGAAAACCCTAAGCATAAGCAGAGACAGGGTTAAAAAACAGGAGGAACGGATTAAATGGCACGTATAGCTGGTGTAGATATACCCAACGCAAAAAGAGTTGAGATCGGACTTACCTATATTTACGGTATAGGCAGGACCACGTCCAACAAAATACTTGCAAAAACCGGTATAGACCCCGATACAAGATGCAAAGATCTTACAGAGGAAGATATTTCCAAGCTCCGTGAAGAGATCGAAAACCATCATCAGGTGGAAGGCGATCTGCGCCGTGAAGTAGCTCTCAACATAAAGAGACTTACCGAAATAGGCTGCTACAGGGGCATCAGACACAGAAAAGGTCTGCCTGTAAGAGGTCAGAGAACAAAGACAAACGCAAGAACGAGAAAAGGCCGCGCCAAAACGGTTGCGAACAAGAAGAAATAAGGAGTGGAATGCAAGCATGGCAAAAGTAGTTAAAAGTAAGAAAGTTACGAAAAAGCGCCGTGAACGTAAAAATATTCCGAACGGTGCCGCACACGTACATTCTACGTTCAATAACACGATAGTAACCATCACGGACAGAGCCGGCAATACCGTCTCGTGGGCATCCGCCGGCGAGCTCGGATACAAAGGCAGCAGAAAAGCGACTCCTTACGCAGCCCAGATGACCGCGGAAGCCGCCGCAAAGGTTGCTGTAGATCACGGCATGAAGACCATTGACGTTTACGTCAAGGGACCCGGACAGGGTAAAGAAGCTGCGATACGCGCTCTGCAGACCGCCGGTCTCCAGATCGAATGGTTGAGAGACGTAACGCCCATACCCCATAACGGTTGCCGTCCTCCCAAAAGAAGACGCGTATAATTAACAAGGAGGAAAAAGAAAATGGCGAAAAACAAACAGCCTGTTGCAAAGCGCTGCAAGGCTCTCGGTATTGAACCCGCTGTTCTCGGTTACAACAAGAAAAAAACAAACCGCAACAACCAGAACAAAATGAAGAAGAAACAGAGTGAATACGGACTCCAGCTCGTTGAAAAGCAGAAAGTCAAATTCATATACGGTATTCTTGAAAAACAGTTCCATATTTATTATAACAAGGTGTCCAAAATGCCCGGTAAGACCGGTGAAAACCTCCTTACCTATATTGAGCGCCGCCTTGATAACGTAGTATTCCGTCTCGGTCTGGCGGCAACTCGCCGTGAGGCCCGTCAGCTTGTCAACCACGGTCATTTCACCGTAAACGGCAAGAAAGTAAATATCCCCTCTTATATAGTCAACGTTGACGACGTTATAGAGGTCAAGGAATCGAGCCGCAGCTCGGTAGTATTTACCAGATTGAACGACGCGGATATGCTTATCACCGAAACGCCTCAGTGGCTCGAACGTGATAAAGAAGCTTTCAAGGGAAAGGTATTAAGACTTCCGATTCGTGAAGACATAGACTTCCCGGTGGAAGAACACCTTATCGTCGAGCTTTATTCAAAGTAATAAAGACCTCCCGGCGGCAAGTATCGCGGCAGGGAGCCGCGAAAGCACGCCTTTATGTAAACTATCAGATGACCCAATGTTTACTTTATTGTTATTTAGGAGGTACGCAATATGTTAGAAATCCAAAAGCCGCAGATCTCTTTGCCCGAGAGCGGGGACGATCGCATCGGTACGTTTGTTGTGGAGCCGCTTGAAAGAGGGTACGCCACGACTTTAGGCAACTCACTGCGCAGAGTTCTTATGAGCTCGCTGCCCGGCGTTGCTCCGATATATATCAAGATCAGAGACGTTATACACGAAATATCCACTATACCCGGCGTAAAAGAAGACGTTTGCGAAATAGTGCTGAACGTCAAGGGAATAATCGCAAAGCTTCACGTAGACGGACAGAAGACCGTTATGATAAGCGCAACGGGTCCCTGCGAAGTAAAGGCCGGCGATATAACGCCCGATTCCGATATTGAAATACTGAATCCCGATCTGCATATATGCACTTTGTCCGAGAACACGAGTTTCTTTATGGAGATCACGTTCGACCACGGCAGAGGATACGTCCAGCAGGACAAGAACAAAGAGATCAATGCGACACAGCAGCTCGGCGTCATATACACCGACTCCATCTACACGCCCGTAAAAAGCGTGAACTTCACGCCGGAGAGCATCCGCGTGGGCAATTCCGGAGTTACGGACTATGACAGACTGACGCTCAACGTGGAAACAAACGGCACTATATCCGCCAAGGAAGCGGTGTCGCTTGCTGCCAAGATTCTCAACGAGCATCTCAACCTCTTCGTCAACTTGTCTGACGAAGCAAGGAATGCGGAGATCATGGTGGACAGCAAGGAAACTCAGAGAGACAAGATCCTTGAGATGACCATTGAGGAACTTGACATGTCGGTAAGAAGCTTCAACTGTCTGAAGCGCGCCGACATACACACCGTAGAGGATCTGACAAACAGGACAGAAGAAGATATGATCAAGGTGAGAAACCTCGGCAAGAAGTCTCTTGAAGAGGTCATCGCCAAACTGAACGAGCTCGGACTCAGTCTCAAAAAGACCGAGGAATGAGCAATAAAGGAGGAATAATCTAAATGCCCGGCACAAGAAAGTTAGGCAGACCGACAGCTCACAGAATGCTCATGCTTCGCGGCATGGTAACTCTTCTTATAGAGAACGGTCAGATTGAAACAACACTTACCCGTGCAAAAGAGGTAGCACCTCTTGCCGAGAAAATGATAACCTTAGGCAAAAAGAATACGCTTGCATCGCGCAAGGCCGCGTATGAATTCTTAACAAAAGAATCCGCCGTATTCAAGCTCTTTGACGAGATGGCTCCGTTCTTTGCAGACCGCAAGGGCGGCTACACAGCTATATATAAGCTCGGTCCCCGCCGCGGAGACGGCGCGGAAATGGCGCTTGTAAAATTCGTCGGATACGAGAAGAAAGAACCGCCGAAGGACGACAAAAAGAAGGATAAGGAATAATCCTTTGATGCAGAAAATCCCGATCAGATCGGGATTTTTTGTTTAAAGAATAAATAAGAAAGAAGAAATAATAAAGAATAAAAAGCGGAGTCCCTACGGGAACCCCCAACGCTCTCAAGTTCGCGTCGGGGAACCCCTTCTGCGGGACGAATTGTGCGGCTTGCGCCGCGATTGGGTGGTCCCACCCTCGGATACCCCCCAAACCCCCTCTTACCCCTCCCGCAATCTCAAAAGAGATTGAGGGGCGTGACGAGTAGGCGCGCGGGTGTGAGGGGGGGGGACACACCGCGCGCGCGGCTGACGCCGCAAAAGCCTCGTTAATATATCGGGGGTATGGGGGGTTCTCGCCGCAGGCGAGCAAAGGGGTTCCCCGTTGCGAACATCGTGAGCAATG
>JAEEGW010000005.1 GCA_016280525.1 Clostridiales bacterium | reverse complement strand
CAGACTATTGACTTTTTAAAAGTCTGTTATATAATGAAAATGCGTCGAGTGGCGCAGAAGTTATCAAAACAGCCACCAAAAGTCAATAGATGTGGAGAAACGTGTGGAAAATGTGGATAACTTCACACTAATTTCACTGAAGTGGAGAGAAAGGAGGGCAAAAATCCGTGTTTTACGGCGAATTCAATCATACCGTGGATAATAAGGGCAGGGTTTTTGTGCCCGCCTGCTTCCGCGATCAGCTTGTAGGTAAATTTTACGTGTCCAGAACTGAGGACAAGTGCGTTAAAATATATTCAAAACCGGAATGGGACAAATTCTGCGCCCGCTTTGAAAATATTCCGGGTGACAAAAACACGAAAGCCAGCCGTTTCATCTTCCGCTACGCTTACGAGGTGGAGCTCGATTCAAGCGGCAGACTTCTTATCCCCGAAAAACTCCGCAGTCACGCGGAACTTAAAAAAGACGTCGTTATCATAGGCAGAAACACTCTTGCCGAGATATGGGATTCCGAGCTGTTTGACAAATACGTTGAAGAAGAGGACCGTGAGCAGATCATGGATTACATCAACGAGGCCGGTATCCCGACGTGAGTACAAACACAAACGCAGCGGATTTTTCTCATTATTCCGTTCTGCTTAACGAGACCGTCTCTGTGCTTGACGTAAAGCCGGACGGTGTTTACGTCGACCTTACGCTCGGCGGCGGCGGTCACAGCGAAAAAATTGCCGAGCAACTCAGCACCGGCAGACTTATCTGCATTGACGCGGATACGACCGCGATTGAGGCGTCAAAGATAAGACTTGCAGAATACGCGGACAAAATAACCTTTGTCCATTCCTTTAACGACGAGATCGATTCCGTGCTTGACGAGCTCGGCATAGACGAAATTGACGGTGCGGTGGCGGATCTCGGCGTATCGTCCTATCAGCTTGACAACGCGGACCGAGGTTTCTCCTATATGCACGACGCCCCGCTCGATATGAGGATGGACGAGAGCGCCGCGCTTACCGCTTACGATATCGTAAACGGCAGAAGTGAAGAAGAATTAAAAAGAATTCTATATATATACGGTGAAGAGGATTTCGCTCCGCGCATAGCGGCGGCGATCTGCAAAAGAAGAGAAGAGTCACCGATAAGATCCACCGCGGAATTATCGGAGATCATAAAATCGGCTATACCGGCAAAAGCGCGCGTAGGCGGGCATCATCCCGCGAAACGCAGCTTCCAGGCCATACGTATCGCCGTCAATAAAGAGTTGGACAGGCTCCCCGTGATGCTTGAAAAAGTGATCGGCCGGCTGAAACCGGGCGGTGTTCTTGCCGTCATCTCTTTTCATTCCCTTGAGGACAGGATCGTAAAAAACACCTTTGCCGATCAGGCAAGGGGTTGTACCTGTCCGCCTTCATTTCCCGTGTGCGTGTGCGGGAACAAGGAAAAAGTAAAAATAATAACAAAAAAACCGGTTCTGCCGACAGAGGCGGAACTTGAGATAAACCCGAGGAGCAGGTCCGCAAAGCTGCGGGCGTGCAGAAAAATCTGAAAGGAGGGCGCGTATATGAAAAACGCTGTTGTAAAAGTCAATAAAACAGATCTTGCGAAAGCCGAAAAGCGGCAGCGTCAACAAGCTCTGGACGCCGTAGACGTACGCGCGCTTCCGAAGACGAAAATAATATCAAGCGTTTTCACGACCGACAAAGCGGCGCGCAGGACCGTGCCTTACGGTACGCTGTTCATCATCTGCATATTCACCATAGCCGCGCTTTTCGTCACGTTTTTGAGCGTGAGAGTAAACGAGGTAAACAACGAGATATCAACGCTTAACACGAAGCTTGCGGATATAAGAGAACAGACCGCGGACGCCAAAGCGGAGATATTTGAAAAGAAAGATATAACGCAGATCCGTCAGACCGCCGAAAGATACGGCATGGTAAGGTCCGAATATCTGCCCGCGCACTATATCACGATAGAGGCGGAGGACAAGGTGACGGTTACCGAAGAGGAAGACGGCGAGCGCGAATATTCCTTTGCGGCTCTGCTTTCCGCTTTCGGCGACAGCATATCGTCGTTTTTGGAATACATACGGTAGGATCTGAATAAGATTTAGTATACAGGTGACTTTTACGGGTCCGCCGCCGAACCGGCGGCGGACTTTTTGATTGTTAAGGAGCTAATATTCATGGCATCAGTAAAACCGAGAAAAACGCATATGAGAGAAATACTGACAGCCGTGGCTTTCGTGCTTGTTGCCGTTATTGCGGCGGGCAGGCTTTTCTATTTACAGATAGTAAGTTACGATCAGTTCAAAAACGACACGTCCGGCAGTATATCGTCCGAGACCGGCATAAAAGCGTCCCGCGGACTTATAGTTGACACGAACGGCGTCGTTTTAGCCGACAACAGAACGGTGGAGCGCGTGTTCATTTCCCCGGCGGATATGAAAAGCGACGCGGAGCGTCAGCTCGTTGCAGACAATCTTTCAAGGATATTAAACGTTGATTACGACACGATATATGAAAAGGCCTTAAAGAAAAACCGCAAGGACGAGACGATAAAGAAAAACGTTGAGAAGGAAGAGGCGGACCTCGTACGCAATTTCATAAGCAGGTACGATCTTGAATCCGTGCATCTGGTGACCTCCGCGACGAGATACTACCCGTTTTCCAACCTTCTTTCGCACGTCCTCGGATTCGTGGGCAGTGACAATCAGGGCCTATACGGTATAGAATATCAGTATAACGAGTATCTTACCGGCGTTGACGGAAAAATAATAACGGCAAAAAACGGTCTCGGCCAGGATATGCCGTACGATTACCAGCAGTATATAGAACCGCAGAACGGCTATACTCTCGTTTTAACGATAGACCAGACTATACAGTCCATACTTGAAAAATACCTGGAAGAGTGCCTTGAGGAATCCGGCGCGGATAACCGTGTTACCGGCGTTATAATGGACCCGAAGACCGGCGGCATACTCGCAATGGCGACCAAGCCCGACTTTGACTGCAACGATCCGTATACGTTAGACGAAAAATCGCAGAAACAGCTTGAATCGTGCGAATACGAGCCGGGCAGCGAAGAGTATCTGCAGTACAACACCACGCTTCTTATGCAGATGTGGAAGAACAAGCCGATAAACGACTTATACGAGCCGGGCTCCACGTTCAAACCCATAACCTGCTCCATAGCGCTTGAAGAAACGCTCGTTTCTCACAACACGTCGTTCTTCTGCCCCGGTTATCACGTCGTGGAAGGCTACGGCGTCGTCCGCTGCCACAAGACGGAAGGCCACGGAGCGCTTACTTTCGACCTCGGACTTCAGCAGTCGTGCAACCCGGTAATGATGATGACGGCGGAGAGGATAGGCGACGAGAGGTTCTATGATTATTACGAGGCGTTCGGATATACGAGCCTGACCGGCATAGATCTGCCCGGCGAGGCGGAGGGCATATACCACAGCAGAAGAGATTTCAACAAAGTTGAGCTTGCCGTTTATTCGTTCGGTCAGACGTTCAAGACCACCGCCATACAGCAGCTCACCGCGGTATCGAGTCTTGCAAACGACGGCAATCTCGTAACGCCGCATTTAGTAAAGCGAATAGAAGACGGCAACGGAAACGTAATAGCGGATTTTGAAACGCAGATAAAAAGACAGGTCGTATCGTCCAAGGTGGCGAACGAAATAATGGACGTTCTTGAAGAAGGCGTCGCAAACAAGCTCGGCTCGTCAAACGCGGGCGTAAAGGGCTACAAAGTGGCGGCAAAGACCGGTACGAGTGAAAAAAGAGACAAAAAGGACAAATACGGCGAGTATTCGCTGCGCGTCGCGTCATGTATCTCGATAGCCCCGGCTGACGACGCGGCTGTGTCCATGATAGTGATAGTTGACGAACCTACGCTTTCGCGCGAGGAAGGTTCTATGATCGCCGCGCCGTACAACAGAAGGATAATGTCGGAGGTGCTGCCGTATCTCGGATATATGCCGGAGTATTCGGACAGCGACAAACAGTACAGAAGCGTGACGGTGAACGATTACACCGGCAAGAGCGTGTCGGACAGCAAGGACGCGGTAAAAGCGCTCGGACTTGACGTTGAGGTCATAGGCGAAGGGGATACCGTATATTCGCAGATGCCGCCGGCGGGTACCGGGGTCACGGTAAGCACGGGCAAAGTGCTTCTGTACGCGACAAACGACGCGGAAGAAAAAACCGTCACCGTGCCGGATCTTATAGGCAAAGGCGTGACGGAATGTAAAGAGCTTATAACGGGCAGAGGACTGAACGCGTCCCTTACCGGAACGCCGTCGACGGACGGTGAATGCCTGGCGGTAAAACAGTATCCGGAGGCCGGAACAAGGGTAAAGGCGGGCTCGGTCGTCACAGTTGAATTCAGGATAACGGAGTCTGACGACAGATAGGTATTTGATTGAGATTATGCGATATTTTATCGGGCGTTACCGTTCTGCAAAACGGCGCGGATCAGGACGCCTGCGTAAAGGACGTTGTAAACCGATCGGATATTGCAGATGAGCAAACCGTTTTCTGCGCGTATAAAGGCGAGCGCGACAACGGCGAGGATCACATAAATGAAGCAAAACAGCGCGGCTGCAAAATTATAGTGTGCGAACACGGCGGCGGCGAAGGATATATAACGGTAGATAACGCGAAAAGAGCGTACGCGCAGATGTGCGCGCATATAAACGGCGACCCGCAGGATAAGCTGAGGCTTGCCGCCGTAACGGGGACGAACGGCAAAACGACCGTCACCTCCATGCTGCACCACATCCTGACGAAAATTCACGGAAAAAACTCCGCCTCCTTGATAGGAGGTGTGAAGAAT
>JAEEGW010000321.1 GCA_016280525.1 Clostridiales bacterium | reverse complement strand
AATCAAAGATGAAGCTATGGGAATGAAGCAAGGTACCTGCGATTTGGAGATCCAGACGTTTTTGCTGAAAAATGTTGATCTTGACGGCGTTAAGCTCAAACTGAACTGCACCGCAGGGTCAACGTGGTATAGAGTTGTCGAACTTGATGTGCCGTTTAACGGAACGATTACTGAAACGTTCCAAATGATGACAAAGATAACAGACGAGGCCATATTATCAAATCCCATATTTTCAATCGAGATACAAGAGGTATCGGGAAAAGTGATTCTTAAATGATACAATTCTAATCGGGAAATGATGGAGATGCTGCAAAAAACAGCATTTGCAGTAATTTCGATTGTAAAATTGAATAATATTTGAGGTTAAAGTAAATGAAACGCATTATTTCACTGACACTTGTTTTAGTATTTGTTTTGTCAATATCTGCTGTTTTTGCCTCGTGTAATAATACTTCATCCAACAATAATACCGCCGACGATGATTATAACTATACGCCAAAGGTATACGACGCGTCAGATTTTGTTAAAAGTGATCTTGAGGCTATAGCAGAATCATATATTAACAGCACTCTTGGAAAATATTGGATTGAAATGTGGTACAGAAGTTACACGGTTGAAAGCATACGTATCGCATCATGTGATGATTACAATAAAAGCACGTCAGAGGACGGTAAAACGACCGCATATATCACGGCGCACGGCACATTCAGTATATATGATAAATACGGGCAATTTGTGAAAAGCCATACTTTTGATTATAGGATAAAGATCAGCGGAACGTTTACGTCATCATATATTAAAGATATTGCAAAAGATGCAGATATCGTATATCTTAAAATTGACGGAAGCAGGATGATAAGTAAAGATTATTAAAAGGCAGGTTCGCCTGCCTTTTATTATTTTAACAGTTTATATTTGCAGAACGGGCAGTAGTCTTCATCAGATGAAACGTAGCTTTCGCAGACGTTGCAGATGATCTTTACGTCTTTTGACTTGTCGCGCTTTTCAAACAGCTTCAGCCCTCTGTAATGGCGGACTTCGTCTCCGACCTTGTAGTAGTCGTGCGGGACTTTTTCAAAACTCGTGTTATACAGCTTTACGTCTCCGTCCGGTTTCTGTACGTAAATGGCGAGCTTTGTTATTTTACTGTCAAAGTTTATCATCTGCCCGTACGCCGTCTTGCTTTTGTCTGCGGTCGTCTCTTTTATCTCAATTATCTTTCCCTCGCAGTTTTTGTCAAGGATGAGATCGAGAAGGCCGCTTATTTTGACGCCACCTAAACCTATGACGCCCATTAAAACTATCGCCAGCCAACTGCTGCCGAAGCCCGTGTGAGTCGACCAGAAGATACCGATCCCGATACAGGCGCCCTCTATAAGAAGGGAAATGATCACGGCTTTGACAAACCGCAGCCGCAGCATTTTCCGTATCGGCGCGTACTCCGGCGCGGTCCTATACTTTGAAAATCCGTTCATTAGGCTTACTCGGTCTCGGCTTCCGTTTGAGTATTGTTGGGCACGACGCCGACCGTATATATTTGAGTAAAGAAATTGCCTTTTTCCGTATGAGAAATCGTGACCCTGAAATAGACCTGATTTTCTCCGCAGAGCGCTATTATGTCATACATGTGCGTATTCGCATCACCGGATGTGTCTATGCCGATGTTTTTGCTGTAATTATCAACGGAAAATCCGAGAGAAGGATCAACGCCCGTCTTAACGAGAAAGTCGTATATCACCTGTATATCCTCTTCGGTCACGCTTGAGCCGTCTTTCATCACGGACTGCGACGCTATTCTTTTGAAATTCTTATTTGAAAGGTCGGACAGCATCTGTACTATCATTTCTTTGTCAGACAAGGTATTTTCCGGCTCTTGCTGTTCTTTTGCGCATGAACAAAGGGCGAATACGAATATCACGGCTAATGCAAAACAAATAACTCTTTTCATTTTTTTACTTTCCCAATTTAAGATTTTTTTCGTATGAAGCCATAACGGCGTCAGCCATTGCGGCGCGGACGCCCGCTTCTTCCATTGAAAGAACGCCCTCGATCGTGCTTCCGCCGGGACTGCAGACCTCGTCTTTTAACTGCTCAAGGTGTTTGCCTGTGGAGAGCGCCAGCTCCGCGGCGCCCGCCATTGTAAGCTCCGCGTATTTTACCGCGTGCGCGCGGTCGACCCCGCACGCGACGGCGCCGTCCGCCAGAGCCTGCATTATAACGAACGCGTAAGCCGGACCGCAGCCGGTGAGCGTACCGGCGGTCTCTATCATTTTCTCCGTCACGTCGTCGCATACGCCGGCGCAG
Source organism: Clostridiales bacterium (assembly GCA_016280525.1). Classification (GTDB taxonomy): domain Bacteria; phylum Bacillota; class Clostridia; order Oscillospirales; family CAG-272; genus UBA1248. The sequence continues at coordinate 984 of JAEEGW010000321.1, read as the reverse complement.
GACAAAAGATCAAAAAACTCCGCTTTTTCTTCGTCCGCAACGCCGTCCGCCGCGGCTAAAATTATGCCTTTGCCGCACATAACGGGCGTGTTCGGCATTATGCGTATCACGGGGACGTCAAATCCGACGGAGGCTTTTACCGTTTCTATCGTTATGCCCGCCGCTATCGATACGACTATATATCTGTCATCCCTTGCTTTTAAGACCGGCGCGATCTCTTTAAGCACGCCGCGGATGATATTCGGTTTTACCGCAAGGAAGATATATTTGCACTCGTTTGCGACCGTCGCGTTGTCACAGCTTTTGCAGTCAAGCTCCGCCGCCAGCGCCTCCGAGACGGAAGACGGAACGTTTGCAAGATAAAGCTCATCTCCGTCCGCTTTTTTTCTAACGGCGCGGGCAAGCGCACCGCCCATAACGCCCGTGCCGATAAATCCGATCTTACTCATCTTATCTGACCGTTCCCTTCTATCAAATATTTGTAGCTCACAAGCTCGCATAAGCCCATAGGGCCTCTTGCGTGGAGCTTCTGCGTTGAAATCCCCATTTCACAGCCGAGCCCGAATTCGCCGCCGTCCGTAAAGCGCGTTGACGCGTTTACGTAGACCGCCGCGCTGTCCACGTTGTTTTGGAAATACTCCGCCGCCGCCTTGTCCTCCGTCACTATCGCGTCGCTGTGATGCGTTGAATGCGCCGCGATATGCGATACGGCTTCTTCAACTCCGTCAACGATCTTTACAGCCATTATATAATCAAGAAATTCCGTATCGAAATCAAGCTCGCCTGCGGGTACGCCGTCGATCATCGCCGCCGCTTCGGTGTCGAGCCGCAGCTCTACGTTTGAAAGCCGCTCTTTCAGCTTCGGCAGAAATTCGGCTGCTATCGCGCGGTCAACAAGGCAGACCTCCGCGGCGTTGCAGACGGACGGGCGAGACGTTTTTGCGTTATGCACGATGTCAAGCGCCTTTGCCTGATCCGCGGCTT
>JAEEGW010000320.1 GCA_016280525.1 Clostridiales bacterium | reverse complement strand
GTTGTCAACGCCGTCGTGCCAGAGTATCGTCGTATACGTCGCGTAGTAATAATCGCCTATTTTTATAAGTCCGGGGTCGCACGACCAGTTCCAGTCCTCGGCAGACGAGGTCGGTCTCACCGCGCCGGTGTCCGTCGTCCAGGTAAAGCCGTTGTCGTAGGAGCGTCTGTAGTTGCCCCAGTCTATCTCGCCGCCTACGCCGGAGTTGGACGCGAGCCAGCAGTCTATCGTGCCGTCTTCGTTTATAATAAAGCTCGGTCCGTATCTGTAGCCGGTCTTGCCTTTGCCGGGATCGTAGATGTCCCAGCCGCTGTTGGCGATGCGGAAAATGGAATCCGCCTCGTACGGTTTGTTGTTTATGTAGGTCGTCTGCAGATTGAAATTGTCTCCGCGCGGCACTACGCTGTACTGCCCGTCCTTTTTGACGCATAAAACGAGTTTCATTCTAAGCGCGTTTGATACGAGCTGCGCGTATTCCGCGTATGTCACGGTATCGGAATTTTTCTTTGATAAGTCTATACAGTTGCTCAGTCCTGTCTCCGCGGCGACTTTTGCGACGCCGTTTACGTCCGCGTATGCTCTGTAGCCTAACGCGTAGAGAAGTCCGCGCAGGACCTCGCCGTACGTTACCGGCTCAAACGGCTTGAATTCCGTGCCCGCGGGCTTTAACATAAGGCCCTGGTTCACGGCGATCTCCGCGCGCCTCATATTTGACGAGTAAACTTCCATATCCGAATAAACGTTTTCACAGATGTACGCGCCCTGCTGAAGCGTGAATCCGGCATAATATATCACGTCGTACGCAAATGAAGAGCGGTCAACGTTGTCGGCGGGTTTTGCGTCGGGATTCTTAATAAGCTCGTCTTTCATGAGCCTTTTAAGTATCGCCTCGCCGTTGCCGTCGTCCTCCTGCGGCTCTGCCCACTCGTTTTTGCCGCTCAGTTCTTCGTCCGGTATAACGTAACCGGGTTCTTTTGACGGTAAAACGGCCTCGGGTTCCGTTACGGCTTCCGTTTCCGTCTCCGTCTCTGACGGCTCGGAGGTCTGCTCCGTACCGGTCTGTTCCGTGCCCGTCTCGGGTGCGTCGGTCAGAGCGCCGGTCGTCTCATCCACGGTACCGGTACATCCGGCAAGCGCGGACAAAAGCATTACGGCGCAAAGAAAAGCGACGGTGAATCGTTTGAAATACATCTTTAAAAACCATCCCTTCGGTATTATTTCTTTTATTATATAATATATCTTATAAACTGTCAAGCGCAACAAGTAAATTTTTTTATGAATAGACCGACTGAAAAAACTTTAAAAATAACAAAAAACGCGGAAAAATACGTTAAAAAATGCAGGATAGGTATTGCAAAATTGCAAAAAGTGTGCTATAATACGAAAAATATCGCATTTTACACCGTGAAGGGAGAAAATATAATGGAACAGAACAGAGAATCGAGAGTAGGAGAAATATCGCTTCACTATTCGGATACTACAAATCTGCTGGAGCAGTCCGGCTATAAATATCAGCTTCAGGAGAGAAGCACGCCCAACCTTTACAGATATCTGTTTGATTATGATTCCGTGCCGAAGGTCTCGTTCAACCACAGACACGTTCCCATGAATATGCCGGCCGAGATTTGGATAACGGACACCACGTTCCGCGACGGACAGCAGTCCACCTCGCCGTTTACCGTAACGCAGATAGTTGACATATTCAAAATGCTGCACAAATTAGGCGGCGAAAAAGGCATAATCAGACAGTCGGAGTTCTTCGTGTATTCGGAAAAAGACCGCGAAGCCGTGCAGGAGTGCATGGGTCTCGGCTACGAATTCCCGGAGGTTACGAGCTGGATACGCGCAAATAAAAACGACCTTGCGCTCGTAAAGAATCTGGGCATAAAAGAAACGGGCATACTCGTTTCCTGCTCTGACTACCATATTTATAAGAAAATGGGTCTGACGAGGAAAAGCGCGCTTGAAAAGTATCTCGCATCCGTTGAGGAGGTCATTAACTTCGGCATCAAACCGCGCTGCCACCTTGAGGATATAACGAGAGCGGACTTTTACGGCTTCGTTGTCCCGTTCGTCGAGGCTTTGATGAAGCTCGGTCAGAAATACAACGTGCCGGTAAAGATAAGAGCCTGCGATACGATGGGTTACGGCGTAAGCTACCCCGGCGTGGCTCTGCCGAGAAGCGTGCAGGGAATTATATACGGTCTTATGCACTATTCGGGCGTTCCGTCCGAGCTGCTTGAATGGCACGGCCACAACGACTTTTATAAAGTCGTCACGAACGCGGCAACGGCGTGGCTGCACGGCTGCGCGTCGGTCAACTGCGCGGTGCTCGGCATAGGCGAACGTACCGGCAACTGTCCGCTTGAAGCCATGGCGATAGAATACGCATCGCTTCGCGGCACGGACGACGGCATGGATCTTACGGTCATAACGGATATAGCTAAATATTTTGAGCAGAATATCGGTTATATGATACCGGAGCGCACGCCGTTCGTAGGCAGATGCTTCAACACCACGCGCGCCGGCATACACGCGGACGGTCTGCTTAAGGACGAGGAAATATATAATATATTCAATACGGAAAAGATACTCAAAAGACCGGTCATGGTCGCGGTGGATTCACACAGCGGCGCGGCGGGCATAGCTCACTGGCTGAACGGCTTCTATTCGCTTGAAGGAGACGAGCGTATCGACAAGCATCATCCGATAATCGCCGCGATAAAAGAAAAGGTGGATCAGCAGTATGAAGCCGGCAGAACTACCGCAATGGGCGACATGGAGCTTGAGGAAATATTCAAGCACGCAGATTTTGAACTTTATAAGAAGATTTCCTCAATACACGTTAAAATCAGCGGGTAAAATTTAATTAACGGGCATATCTTTGTAAAATCATAAGGAAATATTGTAAACAAACGCGTATCTGCCTTGACTTTCAATGCTTTTATGATAAAATAGCCACAAAAGCGGATAAATATATCGTAATAACCGCATTGAAGAAAGGTAATACTGTAAATGAAGAAATTTGTTTCAATTATTATGGTCCTGGCTCTTATGACGGCGGCCGTCACGCTCGCGTCCTGTAACGAACAGCCCGCGGAAAGCGGAACGGAAGCGGCGACAAAAGGAGCTGAAAGCGCAAGTGAGATAACCGTACCGGATGCAACGCTTCATTACGTCGCGGCGGATATATACGCGGACAAGACGACGGCGGAAGCAAACGGACTGAAGACGGCTGACAACGCGAGCATTTCCGGCTGGTTCAAGGAGACCGTTGAATTTGACGAGAACTTTGAAGTAAAGATACCGGAGGATTTCTCTTGCGTGGACAGCTACGTGCTGCGCATCGCTCAGGGTCAGTACATTGAAGAGGTGGACGTATTCAAAGCGACGGCGCAATCTGATCCGGATTCGATAAAGCCGATGGTCGAATACCGCTGCAACAAGCAGAAGAACAACAACGACTTCAAGCTTTACGACGATGACAAAGGCACCAACGCAAAAATGATGGATACCGGTAAGGTCGTCGTTATCGGAAACTTCGTAGTATACGCCGTAACGGAGAATACGGACGTCAGCATTGCCCGCGCGCAGAAGTACGTGCAGGATCATCCCGATTGCGGCGTCTATGAGCTTTACAAAGCGATAGTAACCGAAGAATAAATATATAACGGCATAAAACAAGCGCGGTCAGCCGACCGCGCTTGTTTCTATATGCGGTTATTTTTGAACTCCGAACAGGTCGTCGCGATACGCGCCTAAATATTCCGCGCAGTATTCGTCAATGCCGAGCAGCGCCTCCGTCGCGTATACGCCGCCCAGCATATCGCGGTTTAGCGGGTCCATTATCGCGCTGTCCATACCGTTTATCATCGCGCCTACGAGAAACGCGTGATTTATCGCTTTGCGGTACGGCAGACCGTACGAGATGTTTGAAAGTCCGCTTATTATATGGATATCCGGGTGTGCATCGCGTATCCGCTTTGACGTGCCTGTGAAATTCAGAAAGCTCTCGGGCGTAGTCGCCACGGTGAAAACGAGCGGGTCTATGAAAAGTCTTCTTTCCGCTATGCCGTATTCCTTTGCTTTTTCCATTATGCCCGCAAAGTTTTCCATACGTTTTTCCACCGTCTGCGGTATCCCCGTGCCGTCAAGCAGAAGCGCTATGACATTCCAACCCTGTTTCTTTGCCGCCGCGGAGAAAAGCGCGTCGGCTTTCCCGGCTTCAAGCGAAACGGAGTTTATCATACCGGGGTTTTTGCATTTTTCCATACACGTCAGTATCGTATCCGGGTTCGGGCTGTCTATACTGAAACGCACGTCCGGATGATCGGACTGGATAAGCTCTATCATCCAGGAAAGGACCTCCGCGTCGCGCTCCGGTATGCCAGAGCATATATCTATATAATCCGCTCTGTTGTCAAGCTGGCGCGACGCCAGATCGCGTATAAACGCTTCATCACGCTCCTCTATCGCTTTTGCAACGGACTTTATCGCGCCGTTGAGCTTTTCACCGACTATTATCACTGTTTGTTTCCTCCTTTGTTTATTCCGTTTTTATCAAGTTCTTCGATTATCTTCGGTATTATTTCAAACAGATCGCCTTTGATCGCAATATCCGCCATCTGCATCATAGGCGTCGAGTCGTCTTTATCTATCGCGACTATCGTTTTGCACGACTGCATACCGATAAGATGCTGTATCTGCCCGGAGATGCCGCAGGCTATATACAGGTCCGCCTGTACGGTCTGCCCCGTCTGCCCGACCTGATGCGGATACGCTATCCAGCCGCTGTCTACCGCGGCGCGGCTCGCGCCGACCGCTCCGCCGAGACGCGAAGCAAGCTCCTCGAGCAGCCTGAAGCCCTCCGGCCCCTTCACGGCTCTGCCGCCGGATACTATTATGTTCGCGTCGCTCAGATTCACGTTGCTCTGAGCTTCGGTTACGGCTTTTATTATCTCTTTTATTTTTTCTCCGTCTTTTTCCGTAACCGCTTCGTATATGATCTCACCCGTTCTTATCGGGTCCGCTTCAAGCGCTTTCATCACTTTGGGGCGCACGGTCGCCATCTGCGGTCTGAAGCCGCCGCTCTGTATGGTCGCCATTATATTGCCGCCGAAAGCGGGGCGAGTCTGCAAAAGCACGCCCGTTTCTTTATCTATTGACAGACCGGTACAGTCTGCGGTAAGTCCGCAGTACAGCTTGCCCGCAAGACGCGGGATCAGTGCGCGTCCCCTTGACGTCGCCGCGCCGAGAAGTATTTCCGGGCGGTATTTGCACACGAGCCTTTCAAGTATATTGCACTCAAATTCGTCGTTGAAATATTCCAGCCGCCCGTCTTCAACGGCGATCACCTTATCGGCTCCGCGGCTTATCAGCTGCGGCGCGGCTTTTGAAACGTCACGTCCGAGCGCCGCCGCCCATACCTCGCAGCCGAGCTCTTCCGCAAGCGTGCGCGCGGCTCCGAGCAATTCAAAGGATACGGCGTGAAGCTCCCCGTCCGGCAAAAATTCGGAAATTATCCATACGTTTCTGCAGCTTTCTCTGTCATGTTCGTTTAATAGTTTCATACGGATGCACCTCCTATACGAGCTTTCTTCTGATCAGCTCGCTGACAAATACGTTTGCCGCTTCTTCAGAGCTGCCGTCGATCTTCAGCGTTTCTGCGCCGCGCGCGGCGGGAGGCGCCGTCTTTACCACCTGCGTGGGAGAGCTTTTCAGACCGATCTTGTCCGGATCGGCTCCTATATCCTCAGGCTTCCAAACGGGAATTTCCGCTCTCCGCGCCGCGCGGGCGTCGCGGAGCTTTGGGATGCGCGGGATATTTATGTCTTTTACGACCGTGAGAAGCGCGGGATACGCGAGCCTCACCACGTCCCATCCGCGCTCGTTTATACGCTTGACGGTCACCGTATCCGCGCCGATCTCTTCAATCCGCCAGACGTTCGCCGCCTGCATTATATCGAGCTTGGCAGCGATACCCGCGCCGACCTGCGCCGTATCGCCGTCCACGGCCTGCTTGCCGCACAGTATGAGATCCACGCCGCCGATCTTTTCGATCGCCTTTGCTAACGCGTAGCTCGTCGCCCACGTGTCCGAACCGCCGAACGCCCTGTCGCTCAGAAGCACGGCGCGGTCCACTCCCATAGAAAGCGCCTCTGTCAGCGCCGCTTTAGCCTTTTCCGGACCCATGGATAAAGCGATGACCTCGCCGCCTGTCCGCTCTTTTATCCTCACGGCTTCTTCGATAGCGTAAAGGTCGAACGGATTTACGACGGCCTTGCCGCCCTCGCGTATTATACGCTTTGTCTCCGGATTTATTTTCGCGTCGCCCGCCGCCGGGACCTGCTTGACGCATACCGCTATCTTCATACCGCGCCCTCCTTCGCCATTTCTTCAATTATCGGGTACTGTGTTTTGAATCCGAGAAGCGAAAGATAAGATCCGCACCCGGAATAAATATCCTCCAGCTTTTGCAGCGTCGCTATGGGATCGTATTCCGCGTCCTCCGGGATCGGATATCCTACTACGTCGGAAAGCAGATACAGCTTTTTTGACATCCACGCCTCAATAACGACGGGCAGCTCCGGATATTCTCTTAACAGCCTGTCTACCGCTGCGTTTCGGTCGATTATCGGCTGCGTTATAACGAAAGAAGCTCCGGCGGCAAGCTTTCTGTCAAGCTTTTCAAATTCGTGCTTTTCCGGCTCGTACGGGTTGAACGCGGCGCCCACGCGGAATTGAGGAAAGTTTTTTCTTATATAAGAGATCAACTCTACCGAGGTGACGGAAGCCGCGTTTTCCGCTTCGACGTCCGCCGGGGAAAGCTTAGGCAGACGGGTCGAGCCGTCACCGCTTACCGCGAGTATCGACGTGATCCCGAGCTTGAGACATCCCGTGAGTATTTCGTGCAGATCCTTCTTTGTGTGGAACGTATTGAGATGAATGAGTATCTGCCCGGGTTTTATCGGGATCCCGAGCTCCTCTATACACTCGTGCCCCTGAAAGGCGAGAAGTCCCATGGCGTTGTCCGTTATCGACGCCGTAAATCCGCTGTTCATGACGCGCTCAAGCTTTGATGAAAACAGGATCAGGTCTTCCTCAAGCTTTTCGCTGTCCTGCTTCGGCGGTATGATCTCCACGTGATAGCTTTTGTGCAAGTAATTTTTTTCTGTGTTCATTTTATTACCACCTTATCCGCTTATCGGAACGAAAACATTTGCCTATTAAAATGATAGGTATATTATATCATACGCGCCCGGTCATGTCAAGAGAATTTTTATAAAATATAATCGTTTCCGCAATAAAAAAACGGCGTTCAAACGCCGTTTTTTGTGTGTAAAGCTTATTATTTGAGCTCGATCTGTGCGCCGGCTTCGGTGAACTGCTTTTCAAGAGCTTCAGCAGTCGCTTTGTCAACGCCTTCTTTGATGGGCTTCGGAGCCTCTGTAACGAGGTCCTTGGACTCTTTAAGGCCAAGACCGGTAACTTCGCGTACCAGCTTGATGATGCCCATTTTCTTAGCTTCGTCGTAGCCTTTGAGAACTACGGTGAATTCAGTCTTTTCTTCTGCCGCGGGAGCTGCCTCGCCTGCTGCGGGAGCTGCTACGGAAACAGCGGCGGATACGCCGAATTCTGCTTCGATCTCTTTTACGAGGTCTGCAAGTTCAAGTATTGTAAGTCCCTTGATCGCGTCAAGTATAGCGGTTGTTTTTTCGGATGCCATTTTAATTTTCCTCCAAATTTAATATTATGTGCAGATCATTCTGCGGGTGCCGCTTCCGCCGGTTCTGCGGGAGCTTCTGCTGCGGCTGCGGTCTCTTCTGCCGCGGGTGCAGCTTCTTCTGCTGCCGGAGCAGCTTCTTCTGCGGGAGCCTCTGCCGGAGCAGCGCCGCCCTGGTCTACGACCGCCTGAAGTGCGATCGCGAGTTTGTAGAGAGGACCGTTCAAGCTGCCGAGCATCTTGGATATAAGAACTTCCTTGCTCGGTATAGCGGCGAGCTCAAGAACTTCATCACGTCCTAAGACTTTGCCGTCGCAGATACCTGCCTTGATGCTGAAGGTCTCGACCTTGTCGTCATATTCCTTCAGGACCTTGGCTGCGGAAACCTCGTCGGTGCCGATAGCGACCGCGGTCATCCCTGTGAGAATATCGCCGAATTCCTGGTAGCCGAGCGATTCAAGCGCGCGGAGCGTTATGGTGTTCTTTATGACCGTATAGTTTACGTTTGCTTCACGCAGAGCTTTACGCATTTTGGTATCGTCCTCAACGGTGATGCCGGCGTAATTGACTATAACGGTGGAAGAAGCGTCCTTCAGCTGAGCGGCAAGATCTTCGACCAACTTCGCTTTTGCGGCGATCGTTTTCTCTTTTGCCATTTGTTTTACCTCCGTGTAGATTTGTGAAATCCGTGGAGAAGAAAAAATTCCGCACACCAAAGATAGGGCGGAAATGATATATTCTATCACTTTTCTCCTCGGCAGGAAAGCTATAAGAGCTTTTACCGTAACCTGCTGTCTTTGGATAACGCGGAGATTATATCACATAAATTTCGGTTTGTCAATACCTTTTTGAAAAAAAATAATAAAGAAAAAAGAAAAAATAATAAAGAATAAAAACAGGTGTCGCTGGCGCGACATTCTGTGCGCCTAACGGCGCTCTTGGGGGTTCCCCCGCCCCCCCTATCCACCCCAAACCCCGCCACCCCCCGTTGATCTCAACGGGGCGTTTTGCGGGTTTAGCCGCGCGCGCGGGCGTCCCCCCCTCACGCCCCGCGCGCTTACTTTTCTTCTCTTGAAGCGCCCCATCAATCTTGCCAGAGATTGTGGGACCGAGGTTCCCCGCCGCGAATAGCGGTGGGGGTTCACGGGAGGGGACAGGGGGGTATGGGGGGTTCTCGGCGTAGCCGAGCAAAGGGGTTCCCCGTTGCGAACATCGTGAGCAATGGGGGTTCCCGTGAGGGGTGGGGACCCACCATAATTCG
>JAEEGW010000319.1 GCA_016280525.1 Clostridiales bacterium | reverse complement strand
GGGCGACGTCAACGACGACGGCGAGGTAAACAACAAGGACGTTGTCGCGCTGTTCAGATACGTTTCAGCCGGCGGCGCATACGAGGCGGCGTATGATTTCAACGGTGACGGCGACGTAAACAACAAAGACGTCGTGGCGCTATTCAGATACGTAAGCGACTGATATTAAGATTATATTTGTAGGGGCGACCGCCGGTCGCCCTTTAAGTTTTCTTTAACTAATTTTGTTTATCCGGCAAGGGTCAGTGCGTGCTAGGCGGCGCACTTTGCGGCCGCAAAGAGAATATTTTTCCTTGATCAAACTAAAAAAATAACCAAAACCGGCGCGGAAAAATATTCAGATCCGCGCCGGTATATTTATTATATTTTACAGCAAAATATCATCCGGCGCGGATGCGCCGCCGCGGTCCGCGGTTCTCTTTCAGAAAAAAACGTTTATAACGGGCGATCAATGATCGCCCCTGCAGGCGGGTCGTCGAGGCGCCGACCCCTACAGACTGCCTTCCCCTTTTGGGGAAGGTGGCACGGCTATGCCGTGACGGATGAGGCGAACACCAGTCTCGCAAATTAACAAATCTTGCAGCGCCCCCTCAATCTTGAAAGAGATTGTGGGACCGGGGTTCCCCGTTGCGAACTCGTGAGCAATGGGGGTTCCCGGGAGGGGACAGGGGGGTATGGGGGGTGGCGCGGTACGCGCCGTGAGGGGTGGGAGCCCACCCATTTCTGTCCCGCAGGGACACCGGTTTTTATTCTTTATTCTTTCTTATTTATTCTTTATTATTTAAGACGGACGACCAATGGTCGCCCCTACATTGAATAAAACGGGCGATCATCGACCGCCCGCTTTGTAATCCGTAAACAGCTTTGTGATATCGGAATAATCGTAGTTATATTCCGATATCTGGTTATCGCAGAAATAAGCCACCGGGCCGTTTTTGCCCTTTATCTTTTTTCTGAAAGCGTTCATTACGGGATCCATATAAAACATTTTCCCCTTTTTGGCGCTGTGCTTTACTATCTCCGCAAATTTCGCGGTTTGCCGGCAAAACTCTTTTTTGAGATCCGCTTTGCCGGACAATGCGTTTATCACGGCGTTTGCCGCCGCCTCGCCGGTAGACAGCGCAAAATAAAGCCCCTCTCCGGTTATCTGATCGGCAAATCCGCCCGCGTCGCCTATAAGCACGGCGTTTTTACAGCCTCTTTTCTGGTCGGGACATTCTCCGTACGGAATGAACGCGCCTTTTATCTTGCAGCTTCCGTCGTCAAGTCCGTTTGACAAAAGAAACGCTCTTAATACCTTTTCGTACTCCGTTTTTTTTCTGTATTCGTCGCCCAGACCGACGCACAGCGTGTCTTTGTGCGGGAATACCCAGACGTACCCTTTGTTCAGATACCCGAAATATATCCTGACACAGTTATCGTCAAAAGCGGCGGTTTTCGGCACGAACGTCTCCGTGCAGAAAATGTAATCCGGGCTCTTATATCCGAGCGCCTTTCTCGTCGGGCTCAGCGCGCCGTCCGCGCCGATAAGATATTTATATTTTACCGTGTCGCCGTTATCGAGGCTCAGCGTATTATTATCAAGATCATATTCTTTCACCGTGCGGTTTTCGTATAAAACGCCGCCGGTTTTTTTATACGTTTCTATTAAGTAGCCGTCAAGATCCCTGCGGAAAACAAGCCTGAACAGGCTTGAAACGGCAGAATCCGTAAGCGGCTCGTCTTTATAAAATAGCTTTATCCTTTTGCTCTTGTCGCAGAAAATTTCGTCCGGCACGTCGGTACCGACGGCTGTTTTTATCAGCTTTGATAACTGTCTGTACGTTTTTTCCGTCACAAGACCGGCGCAGAGCTTGTCTTTGGGAAAACTCCGCTTTTCTATTATCATATTGGAGATACCGACTCTCTGCAGGTATATACCGCAGCTTGAGCCGGCGGGACCTCCGCCTATTATCACGGCGTCTGTGAAGTGATCCATATAAATCTCCCGTTTATTCTTCAAATTCAAGCGTCACGGACAGACCGTCGTATCCGCAGACGGCGTTATCAAATATTTTTTCCGCTAGATCAAGATATTCGCACGGCTCTTTTATCATCTGCGAGTAGTGGGTAAGCCAGAGTCGCTTAACGTTTGCCTCCGCCGCCGCTTTAGCCGCCTGCGTGAAATTCATATGCCCGTGTTCGACCGCGGTCTGCTCCTGTTCGTCCTCCGCGTACGTCGCGTCGAATACGGCGAGATCCGCGTCGCGCGCGGCTTCTGTCAACGTATCGCAGTACGCCGTATCGCCGGAAAATACGAATTTCAGCCCTTTGCGCGGCGCGCCGAGCACCTGCTCCGGTGTTATTATATTTCCGTCAACTTCAATGCTCCGCCCGCTCTGCAGCAGTTTGAACATCGTCTCCGGCACGTTCAGCGCTTTCGCTTTATCCGGCATGAATTTACCGGCGCGTGAAAGCGTGAAGCAGTAGCCGCAGCTCGATACGCGGTGCTCCGTTTTAAACGGCGTCAGTTTCGAACCGTGTTTGAAGCCTTTTATAAGCGTTTCAAGTTCAAGCCCGCCGTCGGGCAAAATGACCGGTATTATCTCAAAATTCAATGCGCCCGCAAGCGTGACAAGAGGACGGAGCGCGGCGGCAAGCCCCTCCGGTCCGGTTATATACAGCGGCTCATCTCTGCCCATGCTGTGCATCGTCTGCCACAGTCCCGGCAGGCCGAAAATATGGTCGCCGTGATAATGCGTCAGCGCTATGATATCCGTTTTCATAAGACTTACGCCGGCTTTCCTCGCCGCCGTCTGCGTTCCCTCGCCGCAGTCAAACAAAATCGAATGACCGCCGCAGGACAAAAACGCGGATGAAAGCGCCCTCTCGGGCAGAGGCAGCATAGACGACGTGCCGAGCAATGTAATATCGATCATTTTATTTATCCATACCTAATATGATTTTTTTGTTTTCCGAAACAAACGTGTTCGTATCTTTTGCAAAGCCGGCTGCGACCGAAACACGGTATTCAAAGCCGCGGTATTTCAGGCGTATTTCGTTGTCACACAGCGTTTTCTCCGGCTCGTCATCGCCGTTTTTGCTCACGTTTTTAAGCTCAAACTCGCCGTCAGCGCAAAACGATATACCGCTCTCGCTTGTCGTAATAACGAAATCGCCGATCTGCGTGCCTTTGAACGTTACCGACGCGCTGTTACCGTCCTCGCTGTATTCAAGCGTCTTGTACGTCAGCGCCTCGCCGTTCGCAAACGGGTAAAGTCCGGCGCGTATCCCGCCGCCGCTGTAGCGGTTTCCGTCCGTGAACGGCAGGTTGTCAAACGTCATTGCCGGACTGTCGTTGACCGTATGCAGATATCTTTCCTCGTATCCCTGCCTGAACAGGAAAATATCGCGGATCCAGAATTTATCAAACTCTCCGAATATATCGGCGCGGTAGTTTTTGCAGTCGTACCAGACGGAAAACCTGTTTTTGCCGTGGCGGTCGCTCAAAGCCGAGACGACCGTCGGCGGCGTCTGCCGGAATTCTTTTTTGAACCATGCGCCCGTATCGGATAAAGTCAGCGCCTCGAGCTTTCCCTCTTTGCAAAGCTCTGCTATTTTACCGAGCTGATACGTAAGGCCGTTACACATCATGCCCCAGCCGAAGGAGTTCTCCTGTCCCGCCTGCGTATAGCCGAATTTTATGCAGCGCCCGCTGAAATTCTCGTTTAAATACCAGTCCACCCAGTCGGGATTGCCGCCGCCGTCTCTGCCGGCATAAACGGGTTCAAGCGTG
>JAEEGW010000318.1 GCA_016280525.1 Clostridiales bacterium | reverse complement strand
GTGGGAATCCCCCATAATTCGTCGCGAAGCGACTCCTTACCTATTCACTATTCACTATTCACTATTCACTCTTCACTCGGGAGTGGAAAACCCTCCCCTACAACGGACGACCAATGGTCGCCCCTACAATCTCCGCGCCCCCTCAAATCTTTGATTTGACGGGAGCCGGGGTTCCCCGCCGCGAGCAGCGGTGGGGGTTCCCGGGATGGGACAGGGGGGTAGACGAGCTTTGCGCTTTCGGGGGAAGATGAAGCAAAGCGAGGAAAGCGCAGCGGTCGAAAGAAATCAAGCATAGTCACGGCAGTGACGCGCAGATTTCTTCGGGCACCGCAAGCGGGGTTCGTCCGCCCCATCAAATTGCAGATTTGATGGGAGGGGACAGGGGGTATGGGGGGTTCTCGCCGCAAGGCGAGCTTGAGGGGTGGGTGACCCACCATATTTCGTCGGCGCAGCCGACACCTTACCTATTCACTATTCACTATTCACTATTCACTCGGGAGGGGAAACCCCTCCCCTACAATGGACGACCAAAGGTCGCCCCTGCATAAAAACCGCGGCGCGCCTCGTTATGAAGCGCGCCGCTTTGTTTACGTTATTTTATTTTATGATGTTTTCAACAAACTTGTTTATCTTTTTGCCTATGGATTTTTCGACTTTCTTATACAGCTTGCTGAATTCGTTCTTGTTGTTGAATACGAGATCCGAATATCCGGAAGCGTACGCGTTCCAGTCGTTTATAAGACCTAAGTCGTACATTCTGTGCTTGAACAGTATTTCAAGCATATCTATGGATTTTTCGTCACGCGTGGATTTGCCCTTTATAGCCTTTTCAATGTATTCCGGCATTACGTATTCATGTCCGTAATACGCCATGGCTTCAAGGATATAACCGCTTCTTCTCGCGTTTTCTTTATTCTTCTGATATATCGGTATACCGACGAGCGACGCGGCGGGGTTGACGAACGTTATGTATTCTTCCTGCTTTTCGTCATATTTCGGCATGGGAAGCAGACCGAAGTCCGTATCCATTGATCTCAGATTTATGATCGTTGACAAAACCTCCGCATAGAACAGGGCTCTGTCCTCTTCGAACGCGTCCTGCGTCAGGATCGTCGCCCACGGATTGACGTGCACCCATTTATGGGCATCTATCGTGAGCTGCGTGTCGCGCATTACTTTAAGAGAATAATTCAAAACGTTCTGTATCTTCTCGTTATCCTTTGAGTCGAGATAAGGCAGATCGTCGCCGTCCTTCTGTATGAACGACAGACCGGCCGCGTAGAAGAAGCCGTACGCCATATCTCTGTGCGTCGCAAAGGCGTACGTCGCCATGTAGTCCCATTCGCCCTGGTCGTTCGGTTTCGCTATGCCGCAGTCCTTCATGGTATTGTAGAAGTAGTCGAACGTCCATCTTCCGTCTTTAACGACCTGATAAGGATCTTCAAGGTCAAGGCGTTCCGCCAGGCCTTTGTTGAACATCATCGTCCAGGTGCAGGAGTCTTCAACGGTTATTATGTCGCCTACCGTGTAAAACTGCTTGTTAGCTATGGACAGCTGACTGTTTGCGCTCTGATCCCAGTAATGCTTTGTAAGATCTATGCCCTCAGCCTCTTTCAGGTCCATAAGGTCGCCGTTTGCTGCGCTGGATGCAATAAGCGGCATTCTTGCGACTATCGCGTCGTACGCGCCGTCGCCTGATTTAACGCTGTTTTTGAGCGCTGTCGTAGTGTCCGCGGACGGAGTGACCATTATCTCAACGTCGAACTGATCCTTCAGTTTCTCGCAGCGGCGCCATACGGCGTCAAGAACGGGATCGTCGCTTGCTTCTTCATAATAAAGGTCCGTTTCGGTTCCCCAGAAAGCACCCTCGCAGAGGATGTTGAAGGTACCGGAGAATTTCTCTTCCGGAAGATCGGGGACGTAATTATTATCGACCGTCTCCTCAGGCTCCGTCTCGCTTTCGGCGGAAGACGTCGTTACCTCGGTTGTCTCTTTTGGCGGTTTCTTTTCTTCGGCGCATCCGGCAAAGCACGCAAGCACCGACAAGAAAACGAGAAGTAAAACAATTACTCTTTTCATATACTTTCCTTTCTGAATATTATATTCATTTAATTTCTTTGAATTTCAGATCCGTAAGATGCTGTGCACACGTTGCGCCGTATGAGAATACGAGGCTCCATTTGCTGTCCGCGTTTATCTGTGTGAGTCTTAACGCAAGGCGGTTTTCGCCTTTTTTTAATTTAACGCCGGAAATATGGACGTTTTCAGACGTGAACGTATCGCAGTCGTTTCTTTTTGCAAGAAGTTCTCCGTTCAGATACAATTCAAACGGCGCGCTTCTGCCCAGTTGTATGTAAACGTCTTTTTCGTTATCGCTTATTATGATCTGCGACATATAAAACACGCACGGACCGTAAAAGCCGGATATATCGGACAGTCTAAAGCTGTCTTCTTCTTTATAAAAACATCTTTTTATTCGTCCGTCGGAATATCCCCATTTAAACGGCTCAAAAAGCGAGTTGATATCAAGATACGCCGTGTCCGTGTCACGGGCAAAATTCAGGTGAAAATCGCGGACGTT
>JAEEGW010000317.1 GCA_016280525.1 Clostridiales bacterium | reverse complement strand
GCTTATCGTTTTCGTCGGGGTCGGTCGGCTGGCCGGATCTTTCTCTTACGGTTATATAAAACGTTTTTTCATAGTCTCCGTCAGACAAACCGTTTTTGACGGTCGCTTTTAACGTGACCGTACCGGGCTTGTACGCGGTTATCGTCCTGCCGGAAAGCTCCGCAAGACAACCGCCGTCGTTTTCTATTGACAGTATAACGTTCTTGTTCGCTGCGTTTGACGGATAGACCGCCGCGCGCAGCACGACTGCTTCCGATACAGTTATCATATCCGTTGAAAGTTCAATATCAGATACGGCGACAAACGGCTCCGTAACAGTCAGTTTGATCCTTGAAGACGAAACGCCGCCGCAGACGCAGTAAACGTAGTATTCTCCGGCTTTGGTTGTGTTGACTTCATAAGCGTTTGATTCCGAGCTCTGCATCATCACGCCTTCGTCGTTATCGCTTGACGCAAGATACCACGAAAACGTCTTGTCTTCAATATCAAGCGCTGTGGCTCTTACCGTAAGTTCTTCACCGGTCATAACGCTGAATTTGTTTGCGGTAAGATATACGATAGACGTTTTGTTGTCTATCTCCGCTTCGATCCTGCGCGTTGTAAGTGAGGCGCTGCCCTTCTGCAGTTCCAGAATAAACGTAAAACGCCCGGGCTGTGCTTCGGGATCGGCTTCCGAAAGAGGCAAAGCGGCCGTAAAATCCGTTATTATAACGTCTTTTATCTTTACGCCGTATTCGCTGTATCTGCCGAAATACGATAACAGATACGCGGAGACCGTTTCTCTTGTATTGGCAAGATTCATGTGTATTGCGACGGAGGACGATTCTATTTCGTTTTTGACAGCCGTTACGGTAGCAAGGTCCGGGTCGTTTGGCGTTACGGTTGCCGTCACGGTCGTGCTTCCCGCGCTGCTGTGCGCCGTAAGCTTTATTATGTGGCGAATGCCGCCCGAAAGACCGTTTATCACCGCACTCGTATGTTCGGGCGTTAAAACTATCATCCCGAGTTCAGTATCGGGGTTGTCCGCGGAATAATACTTAATATCGTATCCTTCTATTTTTGATCCGTTTTCCGTAGTCTTCCAGTTGAGATACGCGGAATAGTCTCCGGAGGATGCAGTCAGCTCCAGGGTAGGAGGCAGCGGTGAGGTATCCAGATTTTTAGACGATTTGATATTGTCTTTATATCCGCCCGACGACGCGGCACAAAATAAAGAAGCGGCGACCGAGATCAGTAATATGACCGCGGCTGTTTTTATCAGATTTCTCACGTTCCCCCTCCTTTACAAGATCATTTTGAACAGATAGACGCCGGAGCCTAACGTCTTTTTCTCCGTTATCTTCTGATAGCCTATGAGAGCCGGCATATAAAGCTTTGAATCCGGCGTTATTATCGCTTTAGTGTTTACCGGTACGGTAAGGCGCAGATCGAATCCTTTTTCCGTTCTCTTCCACTCCGATATGATCTGACCGTTATAGCTGTTATAAGAAACTTTTATGCGGTCAACGCGTTTATCCGGGAACGGTTTATAATAGAATTCTTTAAAACCGGGCTTTGCGGGTTTGATCCCCGCCATATATTCGTACATCCATTCGCAGCAGCTGCCGAGCGAATAATGGTTGAAGGAGTTCATCCCGTCGTCACCGAAGCCGTCTTCAGCAGTATAGCTGTTCCAGCGCTCCCAGATCGTAGTGGCGCCGTTTTTGATCGAATAGAACCACGACGGATACGTGTCGCACAAAAGTATATCGTATGCAAGCTCCGGCAGGTCGCTGTCACAAAGTACCGGCAAAAGATAACCGACGCTCAAAAAACCGGTGTTTAGATGCCCGTTTGCTTCGTTAATTTTGCGTTTAAGATGCACAACGGCTTTATCTTTTTCTTCGCCCGAAACAAGTCCGAATTTGAGTGCAAGGATATATACGCACTGCGTATCGCCTTTAATTCTGCCGTTGCCTGTTAAATATTCATCTCTGAAAGATCCGGCAATTTCATTAAAGCGTTTATTGTAGTATTCAGCTTTATCCGTCATATTCAAAACTGCGCACATTTGCGAGAGGATATAAGCGGAATACGCGTAAAACGCTGTGGCGAGCACGTCTTTCGGTGTGATCTCATTTACGGACAGCCAGTCGCCGTAGCCGTAATCCGGCCGCAGATCGTTTTTTGCCGTGCTTTGCAGATATTCAAAATATTTTTCCGCATGCGGCAGGATATATTCAAGCACGCTTTTGTCGCCGTACATATTGTATAACGTGTACGGTATTATGAAAATCGCGTCGCCCCAGCCGGCGTTGCCGTTGCCGACGAGGTCGTTTGTTTTGTTGTATTTCAGCATGGGCGCTATATCCGTAACTGATCCGTTCGGCTTCTGCGCGTCAACTATGATTCTCAGATACTTTTTGAAAAATTCCAGGCAGTCAACACCGTAGCAGGCGGACTTGCAGAACACCTGTGCGTCGCCCGTCCAGCCGAGGCGCTCGTCGCGCTGAGGACAGTCCGTTGGAATGGCAAAAGAATTGCCGCGCAAACCCCAGGTTATATTTGAGACAAGCTTGTTCAGCATATTCTCCGACGTTTCAACGCTGCCGGATTTTGCATTTGCCGAATACATAACGTGGCCGGTTATGTCTTCAAGCGAAGGCTTGTAATCTATGCCGCTGATCTCAACGTAACGGAAGCCGTGATACGTGAAACGCGGAAAATACACGTCATTTTTGCCGCTGCATATATACGTATCAGTCTGAGCAGCCGTGCGCAGATTTTTTGTATAAAGCGTGCCTCTGTCTCCGTCGCATCCGCGGACGCCTTCGTTTGCGTCATTCAACATTTCACCGTGGCGGAAAACGACTTTCGTGCCGGCTTTGCACCTGAGCTGCGCCGATATTACGCCTACCATATTCTGCCCCATATCAACGATATATCTGCCTTTTACTTCTGTTATCGACACGGGAACTATGCGTATCATTTCATGCACGTCCGGGCCTTTCGCGGCCGTTATATCGGTTTCAAACAGAAACGGCGCGTGGAATTTTACGGCGTGAGGCAAATCGCTCTTTTTATGCTTCGGTTTGAAAACGTCCTTATCGTCAAGGCGGCTGTCAAAATATTCGCCGTTCTGATTGTCGGTATAAATATACGCGCCGGAAAAGCACTCCCAGCTCTCGTCAGTGTAAACGCTTTCGTACGAGCCGTCTTCGTATACGATGTAAAAATACGCGGAAAACGCCGTTTTGTCGCCGTAGTTGTTTCTGCCGACGATGCTTAAGCTTGATTTATACCAACCGTCGCCGACTATGGCGCCTACCGTATTCGCTCCGGTTTTTATATATTTTGTTACGTCGTAGAAATTATACTGCAGAGTTTTTCTGTAATCCGTAAAGCCGGGCGCGAATTTAGCGCGGTTGACGTTCGTTCCGTTTATATAAAGCTCGTAAACTCCGAGCGAGCTGACGTATGCGTATGCGAAAGATACTTCTTTTTCCGTGTTTATGTCTTTTCTGAAATACGGCGCGGGAAGATCGCCTTTGCCTTCCGCTTCGGCGAATTTTTGAAGCGTTCCGTCAGCCGCTGTTATGAAATGCGAGCGCAGTCTCGCAGTGTCGCCGATACCGGTAGCAAACGCGCCCACAGGGCTTTTAAGCGCTTTTTCGCCTACCATAGCGTAAATTCTGAAATAGTAGACGGATAGCGGCAATAGAGTTTTGCCGTTGTATTCTATATCGTTTGTGTCAGACGAATATATGACGCCGGAATCGTACATATCGCCCACGCCGTCGTCCAAAAGCTCTTTGGAAGAAGCGACTTTCAGCTTATAGTATCTGACTTCCGTATTGCTGTCTGTTTCCTGCACGCAGAACGAAAAACGCGGTCTTGCGTTGTCCGTGCAGTAGATATCGTTATTTATTTTGTCAAGCTGAGCGTTTATATGCTCGCATTTAAGATCGGTAATTTTCATGGCAGTTCTCACAAAATAGTTTATCATTTTACAGTATATCACATCTTTTATAAAAATACAAGTATTTTGCGTAAATATAATAACAGTATATTTAAAGGAATTTAATTGAAAAAAACTTGGATTTGTGATATACTCAAACTAAACAAATTATGCATTACGAAAGGGTATTTTATGCTTTGTGTAAAAAACCTGACAAAAACGTACGGTAAAGGAAAACTTGCGGTCCAGGCGCTGAAAGGCATATCCATAGACTTCCCGGAAACGGGTATGGTAATGATCTTAGGCAAATCCGGCTGCGGTAAATCCACCTTGATGAATATGTTGGGCGGACTTGACCGTCCGACGTCAGGCGACGTTTATATAAACGGAGTCCCGTTTTCTTCTCTGTCCGCGCAAAAGCTTGACGATTACAGAAACACGTACATAGGCTTCGTTTTCCAGAACTTCAATATTATTGAAAACAGAAATATATATGAAAATATAGAGCTCGCGCTGAAGCTGCAGAATCACCGTTCTGATTTTGAAAGCATTGACGAGGCGCTCTCCGTCGTAGGTCTTGCCGGCCTCGGCTATAGAAAGCCCGCGGAGTTGTCCGGCGGTCAGCGCCAGCGCGTTGCGATCGCCCGCGCGCTTGTAAAACAGCCGGAGGTGATCCTCGCGGACGAGCCGTCCGGCTCGCTTGACTCCGTTACCGGCGACGATCTTTTTGTCGCGCTCAAAAAAATAAGCAAATCAAGGCTCGTTATCGTCGTCACGCACGACAACGAGATAGCTTACAAATACGGCGACAGGATAATTTTCATGCAGGACGGCGCCATAACCGGCGATATTGACCGTATAAAGCACGGAGCGGACGCCGACACCAAATTCATACGCGACAATATAATGTTCGTTAAAGCCGGTTATAAGCTCACTATGGAGGACGCAGAGAGCAATATCGATCCTTCATCCGACAACTATCTGACTTTTGAGACGGACAAACAGCACGTAGTGCTTGCGTATCCCGATATGATAGACGTGGTGGACGAAGGTTACAGTCCCGGCGATTTTGCGCCGCATAAGGCTCCCGAGCCGAAGCCGGAGCCGCCGCTCAAACTGCGCCGCGCCTCAATGAGCTTCAAAAATTGTCTGTCGCAGGCGGGCGCTAATATCAAAAGACGCAAAGCGCGCTTTATCGTTACCGTTCTCGTTTCTCTTATGTGTCTGTGTCTTCTGAATATCGGTATGTCGCTTGCCATGATAAACAGCAGAAGCATTATCAAAAACACGGTAAAAAAATACAACGTTGATTTTCTTAAAATAGACAGAACGTACGACGTGGACGCGCAGCGGATTTACGATATTTACAAAGACAGCGATCCCGGTCTGTTTTACAGATGCGAGCTGTTGTATATTCCCGTAAACAATTTAAAGGTCGAAAATACTTCCGACTATAATAATATTCTGAACATGATCGGAAACAGGGATACGAAGTTCGGTTTCAACGGTGTGATCGAGTATGATGATATACAGACGTCCGG
>JAEEGW010000044.1 GCA_016280525.1 Clostridiales bacterium | reverse complement strand
GTCGAACCGGCGCACGAGCCTACGAACATAAGGAAGATGAGAAGCGATTTGGTCAAAGCCGGCCACACGTCAAAGTTCGTTGTGGAAAAACCGCTTGTTGAAATGATTGACGCCGTCTGGAAAAACGCTTTTCTTACACAGTCCTCAAAGCCTTCCGACATTTTATAAGTCTGTATGCACACGATAACGGTGGAGACCAAAGCGAGCGACAGATAGACTCTCAATTCCTCGCTCTTCAATACCTCGCGCCATCTTCTTACAAGGATCAAAAAGAACAGGTTGAAGTTTATACCGAAAATAAGCATGAACACGGCTATTATCCATTCCGCCGCGGGATTGTGATAGCCGGCTATGGATTCGTTCATAACGGAGAAGCCGCCCGTGCCCGCCGTGCCGAACGTCGTCACCAGCGCGTCGTACAAAGGCAGACGCGCTATGAGCAGCGCGATGACTTCCGTCAGAGTCAGACCGATATATATCGCGTAAAGAATTATGGCGGTATGGCGGAGTTTAGGCACCAGTTTGCCCTTCGTGGGTCCCGGCACCTCCGCGCGCAGAAGATATATCGCGTGGCTGCCCTGCGGCAGTATGGCAAGCATGAAGACGAGCACGCCCATGCCGCCTACCCAGTGCGTGAAGCTGCGCCAGAAAAGTATGCCCTTCGGCAACCCTTCTATAACGCGTAAGATCGACGCTCCCGTCGTCGTAAAACCGGAGCAGGTCTCAAAAAACGCGTCTATGTAGTTCGGTATCGCGCCGCTTATCACAAACGGAAGCGCGCCGAAAGCGGACATAAGAAGCCACGACGCCGCAACGGTAACGAACCCCTCTTTTGCGTAGATCTTCGTATCTTTAGGTTTTTGCAGAATACCCGGCAGCGATATAACGGCGAGTATGCCGATGGTTATCAAAAACGGCACGACGCTCTCACCGTAAATCATTGCTACAATGAGCGGCAGAAACAAAAGTCCCGCTTCAATGAGCAGTATAACGCACAGGAGGTATAACAGCATTCTGTAATTCATAAAAAAGCTCCTAAATCTTAAAGCACTTCTTAAGATCCTTCATGTCTCCTATAACGTATAAAACGTCCTGCGCGTACATCACCGTGTCCGCGGACGGCATCATGAATTTGCCTTCGCGTTTTATGGAAATTATGTTTATGTTGAATTTTCTTCTTACGTCAAGCTGTACGAGGTTTTTGCCGCACCAGTCTTTCGGCATGGCCATCTCGTATATCGAATAATTCTCGTCAAGCTCTATGAAGTCGAGTATCGCGTCGGAAGACAGCTTTACGGCAAGACGCTTTGCGGATATCTTTTCCGGATATACCACCTCGTCCGCGCCGTTTCTCAGTAAGAATTTTTCCTGCACGTCGTTTGCCGCGCGGGATATGACGAGCGCCGCGCCCATTTCCTTCAAAAGCGCCGTCGCTTCAAGCGAGGACTGGAAATTGTCGCCTATGCTGACGATACAAACGTCGTAGTTGCGCACGCCGAGGGACTGCAAAAAGTCCTTGTTCGTGCCGTCGCCTATCTGGGCGTTTGTAACGAAAGGAAGTATGGCGTTTACGCTGCTTTCGTCTATGTCAACAGCCATTATCTCGCACCGCAGATCGTTCATTACTTTTGCAACGTGCGTGCCGAACTGTCCGGCGCCTATAATAAGAACAGATTTCATGGTTTTCTCCTTATCCTATTGAAATTCTCTCAAGCGGAAGTTTTGATTCCGTGTCCGTGCGGGAGGGGAGAGCCGCGTATATCAGCGTCAGCCCGCCGACCCTGCCTGAGAACATAAGTACCATTAAAATTATGCGTGACGCTATCGAAAATGACGGCGTTATGCCGAGCGTCAGTCCCACCGTGCCTATCGCTGAGCCCGTTTCAAACAGACAAGTTATCAGCGGCAGGCCTTCTATCAGGCTTATGGCGCACGCCGCCGTGAAAAACAGCGCAAGATACATAAACAGTATCGCTCCGGCGTTTCTCACCGCTTCGTCCGGTATGCGTCTGCGGAAAGCTTCTACGTCGTCACGCCGTCTGAAAACGGTCAGCGCCGATAAGAACAGCACCGCCACAGTCGTCGTTTTCATACCGCCGGCGGTTGAGCCGGGCGAGCCGCCTATGAGCATGAGTGCGGTCATTATAAGCTTGCCGGAATCGTTCATACCGTCAAGATCGGCCGTGTTGAAGCCCGCCGTCCTCGTAGTAACGGACTGGAAAAAGCTGTATAATATGCGTATCCCCACCGGTTTGTCGCCGAATTCAAAGAAGAACAGATAAACGGCGGGAACGACTATAAGTATTGCGGACGTGATAAGTATTATCTTGCTTTGCAGGCTGAATTTCTTGAATCTTAGCTTGTTCGTTCTGAAATCGTCCCACGTCATAAAGCTTATGCCGCCTATTATGATAAGAAGCATAACGACGATATTGACGTACACGTTGTCCGCGTAAGAGGTAAGGGAAGAGAAGCTCTGTCTTACGCCCATTAAATCGAATCCGGCGTTGCAGAAAGCGGAGATGGAATGAAAGAACGAATACCATATACCGCGTCCCACACCGAAATCGGCAATGAATACCGGCATAAGAAGCGCCGCGCCGCACGCCTCTATTATAGCGGAGGTGCGTATGATAAAGCTCGTCAGCCTTATAATCCCGCCCACCTGAGGTGCGGATATGGATTCCTGCATCGTGCTTCTTTGCCACAGGCCTATTTTTCTGCCGGTTATCCTGATTATCGCAAGACCTATCGTTATAACTCCCATACCGCCGATCTGTATGAGAACGAGCAGTACCGCCTGACCGAATACCGACCAGTGCGTTGCCGTGTCAACGGTTACAAGGCCCGTGACGCATACCGCGGAAACGGCGGTGAATACCGTGTCGGAAAACGGAGTTACCGAGCGGTCGGCAGACGCTATCGGAAGCATAAGGATAAGCGAACCGGCAACTATGAGAAGCAGAAACCCGAATATTATTATCTGAAAAGATACGGTGCTTCTTTTTTTCAGAAGATTAGAGCGCTTTTCCACAGGGTGTGACCTTTCGTTATTTAATATCTTTAATACTGTTTATCTTCACGTCGGACGCGACGATCACCACGGTGTCTCCTTTTGATATAACGTCGTCGCCGGACGGGATTATTATCTGATCCTTGTTTGCTATGCAGATTATCAGCACGCCGCGGCGGGGTTTGAGCTTTTTGAGCGGTATGCCCGTAAGTCCTTCTATTTCGTCTTTTATGACTATTTCAATGGCTTCCGCCTTTTCATCCATTATCTTATGTATGGATTCTATCTCCTCGTCGCCGGACGCGTTCATCTTTGATCTGACGTAGCGCAGTATGTAGCCCGCAGTAGACGATTTGGGCGAAACGACGCTGTCTATGCCCGCGCTTTTGAAGAAATCTATGAACTGCATCTGGTTTATAAGCGTCACGACCTTCGGTACGCCCACGGATTTCGCGAACATGGAAACTATGGCGTTTTCCTCGTCCGCGTCTGACAGAGCGAGAAACGCGTCCGTCTTTTCTATGCCTTCTTCTATTAAAACGTCCTGACGCGTTCCGTTGCAGTTGAGCACGCGGCAGTCAAAGCGGCTTGACATATCTCTGCATATCTCCTTGTTCTTTTCAAGAACGACGGAGGAAAACTTGCTTTTCTTGAGCAGTCCCTGCAGATAATAAGTAACGCGGCTTCCGCCGAATATCATTATATCTTTTAATTTGTGGCGGTATATACCTGCGGCTTTGAAGAACGCGCGCGTGTCCTCTTCGGAAGCGGTCACGCCCAGTACGTCGCCTTCTTCTATGTGGTATCCACCGGACGGGATTATGACCTCCGCGCCGCGCAATACGCAGCAGACGAGGAATTTCATTTTAAGCTCCGAGCGCAGCTCGAACAGAGTTTTACCGATAAACGGCGACTCGGGCCCTATCGCAAACTCGGCAAGCTCAACTCTGCCGCGGCAGAAAGTTTCAAGCTTTGCGGCGGAAGGGAAGCGCAGCGTGCGGTATATCTCTTTTGCCGCGTAGAATTCCGGGTTTATGGTAAGGGAAAGGTTCATATCCGTACGCATCAGCTGCATCAGCTCGGAATACTCGGGATTTCTGACACGCGCTATCGTATGGTGAGCGCCGAGCTTCCTCGCGGCGGAGCAGCAGAGTATGTTTATCTCGTCGCTCGCGGTAACGGCGATAACGAGATACGCCTTGTCCGCGCCGGCTTTGCGCAAAACGGATATACTCGCACCGTTTCCGTCAACGCCGAAAACGTCGTAAGTATTGCACAGCTCCGTCATAGCCGCCGCATCTTCGTCAACGACGGTTATGTTATGTCCTTCCTTTGAAAGCTGAGCGCATATAGCGCCGCCGACGGTGCCGCAGCCTATGATCACTATATCCATAATATTGATTACCCATCCTTGTGCGGTTATAATTACACTCCATTTTACCACTTTAAAGATAAAAATGCAATAGGAAAATACAAAAATCTTGACTTGTGATAAAAAATATGATATTATTTATAAGAAAAACGTGACCTTGTTCGGCTTTTTTGCGACTTATAAAGTGAAAAAACAAAAAAACGGAGGCTTTTTATGAAGAAAACTTTCATTTCGATTATGCTGTTAATCGCCGTGCTTTTGTCCGCCGTGTCCTGTATGAAAGTATCGGCAACGGAGCTGTCAAAGGGATATGAAAAGCATGAAACGGATATAAAAGCGGCGCACGATACTAAGTTTTATAATGATTTTGCCGTAACGCTGTTAAACGGCGCGAATGTAAAGGGTGTAAACACTCTCGTTTCTCCTTATTCCGCCGCCGTCGCGCTCGCGCTGCTCACAAGCGGTACGGACGGACAGAGCCTTAAACAGATCGAAGAGGCTTTCGGCATAACGGCGGACGAGCTTGACAGAGAAGCCGTATATCTGCTTGGATCCTTAAAAATGAACGGTGAATGTAAAATAAAAACGGCAAATTCGCTGTGGTTCGAAGACGGCTTCAAATCAAGTGTCAAGGACGCTTACTTGCAGAAAAACGCCGATCTTTTCGATGCGCAGATATACGCCGCACCGTTTGATCAAAGCACCGTTACGGATATCAATAACTGGTGTTCAAAACAGACGGACGGCATGATCAAAGAGATATTCAAAGAATTTGACGTAAACGCCGTTCTCGTGGGCATAAACGCGCTGCTCTTTGACGCGAAGTGGGAAGAGAAGTACGAAAAAAGCGAGATAAAAAATAAAGATTTCCATAATTACGACGGCACGACGACGAATACGGAATTTCTGTGCCGGCAGGAAAAATCGCTTTACGGCGACGGTTTCGTCGGCTTTTACAAAGAATACAAGGGCGGCGACTACTGCTTCACCGCGATAATGCCGGACGACGGATCGGATATTTACGAATTCTTATCAATGCTCGGCGGCGAAAAGCTCAAGAGTATCTGGGATAACCGTACAAGCGGAAAATGCGACGTTAAGATACCGGAATTCAGCTTTGACGGCGAGGCGGATCTGAAAGAGATCCTGCAGTCAAAGGGCGTGACGGATATATTCGGCGCGGAAGCAGATCTTTCAAAAATATCGGATACGCCGCTTTCCATAAGCACTTTCAAGCAGAAAACGCGCAT
>JAEEGW010000316.1 GCA_016280525.1 Clostridiales bacterium | reverse complement strand
TCTCTCACCTCTTTTCCGCGCTTTGATTTTTTTATTTTTATCACCCCCTTTTTGAGTTTTAGTATTGACAAATACAGAATTCTGTGTTATTATAGACTTGCGCAGCGGTATGATCACCTATATTACCGTAATTTGCCGCTATATAATACAGTTTTCTGTACTTTTATGTATTATACAACAGAAGTCTGTGTTTGTCAAGATAAAAAGTTCAGAATTCTGTACTTTTGTATGATTGCACAAAAAGAGGAGATTAAAATGAATAAACAGTATGAGATAATTTATGCACTTTGTGAGAAGCGCGGGATAAGTATCGCGGGGCTCTGCGCCGCGACGGGTATTTCAAAAAGCGCGTTTACGGAACTGAAAAGCGGAAGAACGAAAAGTCTCGGGGCAAAGTCCTTAACAAAAATAGCGGACTACTTCAAAGTGTCCGCGGATCATCTGATAAACGGCGGAAAAAAGCCGTCAAACAGAGTGCCGGTATACGGGCAGGTGTCGGCGGGAATACCCATTGAAGCCATAACGGATATTGAAGACTACGAAGAGATAACGGACGGTATGGCGTCAAACGGAGAGTATATAGCGCTTAAAATACACGGCCGGTCAATGGAGCCGCGCATGTGCGAGGGCGACGTTATAATCGTGCGGCTGCAGGCGGACGTTGAAGACGGTCAGTTTGCGGTAGTCATGGTGAATAATGAGAACGCAACGTGCAAAAAAATAAAAAAACTTGATAACGGCGGCGTTGCACTTCTATCAACGAATCCGCTGTACGAACCGCAGTATTACCCGGCGGACAAAAACGGCGAGTCGCCGGTGCGGATCCTCGGCCGAGTTGTTGAGATAAGATGTAAGATATAACAATATAAATATAAAGGGCTGCCGCAAATGCGGCAGCCTTAATGAATTGCACCTTGGTACAATTCAATTCATGACGGTATGACCGTCAATTCATGATGCGTAAGCATCAATTCATGGCGCTGCCAATTCATTTAAACATAAAAACTGCTGTTAGCTGTGAATTGTGCCGCAAACGGCACATGAATTGTGTCTTTCGACACATGAATTGTTCGAGACGAACATGAATTGAACTTTGTTCATGAATTGTCCTTTACGGGACATTAAAAGGGGCTCTCGCTTAACGCGACAGCCCCGCTTTTTTTCTTTCAGACGTTTTTTGCCGCCTCGCGTATCGCGGCCGCGGTCTTTTCCGCACAGCGGCGGTAGCCTTCCTCGGTCAGATGAAGCAGATCGGGGCATTTGTAATAATGCGGGTCGCTCATACAGAGAGCGTAAAGATCGTTTATCATAACGCCCTCGCCCTTCATAAACGCGACCGCGGCGTCGTTGTACTTCACGACCCACTCGTTTTTGTATGCAAACGGCGTTACTCCGTCAACCGTCACGTCAGCCGCCGCGTCTGCCGGCAGGATCGGCGTCGTTGTGGCAAAGACCGGCACGGCGCCGTTTCTGCGGATCTCGTGCAGTATCCTGCCCAAAAAATGGACGTATTCGTCAACGGGGTGGATCGCGTCCGTCATAGGATATTCAACGTTCATATCCCAGTAGCCGTTGTTCCAGTGGACGACGTCAAAACGGCCGTGATTTTTGAAAAACTGGTTCGCCTGCCAAAGAGTATACGCGGCAAAGCGGCCGTTGTCAAGATCGTCGTAGACGACCTCAAACTCGCCTTTCAGTATTTCCTTTACGTATTCGTCGTAACCCATGCGTATGGAATCGCCGAGAAGCAGAACTCTTTTCATTTTTCGCCCTCCTTAATCTATCGCTTTGCCGAATTCGTACGCTTTACATAGGTCCTCTTCTCTGTCCGCCGCTTCCGCCGCGCCGTTTATGCCGCCGAAGAATACAGAGCCGGAAAGCTCCGCTTTTTCAAAGCAGTCAACAAAGCCCTGCAGGCCGTTTACCGCCTTGTCCGGCGTTGTCTCCGCGTCGTCCGCGGCGACGGAGAGCATATACACCTTTCTGAATTTGTAATCCGATGTATAAAGCGGGTTTATGCGGTCTATAAGCGTCTTCATCTGTCCGGACATTTCGTAATAATAAATCGGCGTGACGAAAACGAGCGTGTCCGCTTCCTTAACTTTTTCAATAATGTCCGCCGCGTCGTCTTTCTGTACGCATTTCTGCGTTTTCAGGCACCCGAAGCAGCCTATGCAAAAGCCTATCTTTTTGCCTTTAAGACTTATTTTCTCCACCTCGTGACCGGCGTCTTTTGCGCCGGCGACAAGTCTTTCGGCAAGTATGTCCGAATTGCTTTTTGCCCTAAGGCTCGTTGTGATAACAAGAACTTTACTCATTTTCCGCACTCCTTTGTTTTTCATATCTGAATTTGCGTATCGGCAAATATTTATATACGCTGTTTATGTAGCTTTTGTACGCCGGATATTTTTTTGACGATATGGATTCGCCCAGAGCCGAGCTGCCCATAAACAGAAGTATGAGCAGAAGCGGACCGACCATAGACCAGTGGAATACCGCGTACTGCGTGACGCCGGCGCCTGCGGCAAAGAAATACAAACTGAGCCATATTCCCTGCTCGCCTAAATAATTCGGGTGGCGCATGCGCGACCACGGGCCGAGCGTATCAAAACCGAGACTGTACGGTAAAGGAAGCTTGTCAAGCGAGCCGTTTTCCGCAAGCAGTCTTTTTTTCTTCTGGTGGAATTTCCACTGATATTCGTCGGACACCGTTTCAAGCGCGAGGAACAAAACGGCGAAGACCGCCGCGCATATATCCCATACGCCGAGCGGTGCGGTCGAGCCCATGCACGCAAGAGCCGGCAGACATATAGCGAGCACAAGAAGATTCTGATACGCGCTTATAAAGAACAGATTGAAAGCGACCCACGCGAGCTTCGGCTTGAATATCTTCATTTTGTGGACTATGGACCAGCGGTAGTCTTCAACGCCTTCCCAGAATTTCAGTTTATACGCGCCTTTTCTTGCAAAATTGACGGTGAGGCGGATGCCCCACGCGGTGACTATCAGCGCGTAGATGAGCAGTCTTATATTCATCCCGCCCTTAGCCGCGATCACCCAGACGTACGCGACCGGAAGTATGCTCCACAGCTTGTCCATCTGTGAAAAATTCTGCGTTATTTCACCGACTGTGAAGCAGTAGGCGATACTGCATCCGCAGATGATCAGCAGGACGTAAAGCGTGCTGCGCTGTAGCTCCGTAAAAGAGCGTACGCTCAGAACGACGGACAGGACGACAAGCGTTATAACTGTTACTGAAGATATGACGGTGCAGACGGTTTTTGTGACAGACTTTCCGTTTTTCATAAAATCTCCCTGAATTTATTAGTATACGTCAAAAGCTCCGATTTTCTTAATTCTTAATTCTTAATTCTTGATTCGCGCCCCCTCAATCTCGTGAAGAGATTGTGGGAGGGGACAGGGGGGTATGGGGGGTACTCGCCGCAGGCGAGCTTGAGGGGTGGGTGACCACCCATATTCGTCCCGAAGGGACACCTTACCTATTCACTATTCACTATTAACTATTCACTCTTCACTCGGGAGGGGAAACCCCTCCCCTACAACGGACGCCCAACGCTCGCCCCTACATTCTTAATTCTTGATTCGCGCCCCCTCAATCTCGTGAAGAGATTGTGGGAGGGGACAGGGGGG